>JAPLCH010000254.1 GCA_026392325.1 Solirubrobacterales bacterium
GCCTTCGACAAGGCCTGCTCTGCTGCGTGCTCACCTGAGCGGCGGCCGAAAATCAGAGTGTCAAGCAGTGAGTTGGCTCCGAGGCGGTTGCCGCCGTGAACTGACACGCATGCAACCTCGCCAGCTGCGTAAAGACCGTTGACCGGGGTGTGCCCGTTGACGTCCGTCTTCACTCCACCCATGATGTAGTGCATTCCGGGCTTGATGTGAATTGGCTCACGGGTGATGTCTACTCCGGCGAAGTCGCGGCCGATGTTGACGATCTCGCGAAGGGCTTCAAGGGTGCGCTTGCGCGGAACCTTGGTGATGTCCAATGCGATCGTTCCGTCAGGGAAGCCACGGCCTTCAAGGATTTCAGTCTGCTCTGCGCGGGATACAACATCGCGTGAGGCAAGCTCAAGCTTGTTCGGTGCGTACTTCTCCATGAAGCGCTCGCCAAGGGCGTTGTAAAGGTGCGCGCCTTCTCCACGTGCTCCCTCAGTGATCAGGAATCCGTTTTCGGCAAGAGTCGTTGGGTGGTACTGGATCATCTCCATGTCCATAAGTGGTGCGCCGATCTTGTAAGCCTGGGCAATGCCGTCACCTGTGCAGATGAGTGCGTTGGTTGTTGGCTTGAAGACCTGACCTGCTCCACCTGAGGCGAGAATCACGGACTTCGCGTTGAAGACCTGAATCTGACCGTCACGGATGTTTCGGCAGACGGCACCGACGCAGTTGCCAGAGTCATCAAGGAGGAGCTCAGTGGTGAACCATTCCTCGTAACGGTCGATCTGATCGTGATGCTTCATCAGACGCTCGTAGAGAACGTGAAGGATTGCCTGCCCGGTGATGTCAGCCACGTAATACGTACGTGCCTGTGAGGCCCCACCGAATGCGCGGGTTCCGAGTTGGCCCACGTCGTTGCGGTGGAAGGTGACACCAGCATGCTCAAGCCAGAGGATCTCGTCCGGTGCTTCCTTGCACATGACTTCGATGGCGTCCTGGTCTCCGAGGTAATCGGAGCCCTTGACCGTGTCAAAGGCGTGCGACTCCCAAGAGTCATCAGGGTTCAAGGCTGCGTTGATTCCGCCGGCTGCTGCAACGGAGTGCGAACGGACTGGGTGAACCTTGGAGATGATTCCCACGGTTGCGCCTTTTTCGGCTGCTGCGAGAGCGGCGCGCTGTCCTGCGAGGCCGGCTCCGATGATTAGTACGTCGTGATTGGGCATGCTCTGTTTACTCGCTCCAAGTGTGTTTGGATCAGCACCGAAGGTCCTCGGTGAGCGGCAGGGCGCCCCACTCGTAGAAGAGGGCGCGCAAGGCGCGGCTAGGAGCCTACTCCGACCGGTCTTGGAGTGCAGCCCGAACCTGCTCGACGGTTATTACTCCGCGCAGAACCCCAGCGTCGTCAACGGCCATAAGCGCACCGTTTCGTGCAAGGGGCTCGGATGAGAGCAGGGACTCAACCTTTGTCATCTCGTCAATGGCCCAGCTGCTCACCGCCGTTCTGTCCATCACATCAGCAACACGCGGGGGCTCGCCAAGGCCAGGGTTCTCGGCAGCGTCGCGAACTGCCTCCTCGCGAACGATTCCCACGAAACGCGCCTGATCATCAATTACTGGGAACCATGACCACCCGAATCGGGTGAACCAATCTGATTCGGCTTCAACAACATCGACATTCGCTGGCAATGACACTGGGTGCCGGTCCATCAGGTCCATGACAGTCCGATCACCGATCTTTGCGTGAACCTTGGTTTGGATCATGGTGCTTCGCGCTGCCTGACCGATGAAGAACGCCAGCATCAACCACCAGAGTCCGGAAAGATTTCCGTTGAGGATCTCCCAGAGGCCATAGGCGGCGAGGATCCAGCCGAAGCCGCGTCCGAGTCGGGCAGCAAACAGCGTTCCCTTCACTTCTGAGCCTGTGACCTTCCAGGCGATTGCTCTGGCAACGCGACCTCCGTCAAGCGGCCAGGCCGGGATCAGGTTGAAAACAAAGATCACGATGTTCATCGTCGCGACAAACGAGAGCGCGAGAAAAGCTGGGGTCACGGGTGTATTACCGTTCAACTCTGCTGTGTTGATGACTGCCGTGGTTCCCTCAAGGCCCGCTCCGATCAGAAGGCAGACAAAGGCAACCAGCAGAGAAACGATCGGCCCTGCGATCGCGATCTTGAACTCTTGGCCTGGGCTGTCCGGCTCCCGCTCCATGCGCGCCATGCCTCCGAGCATCCAAAGGTCAATGCTTGGGACTGCGATGCCTGACCTTTTCGCCACGAAGGCATGCCCCATCTCATGCGCCAACAGGGAAGCGAAGAACAGCAGGGCTGTGGCAACCGCTGTCAAGTAGGCGGTTGATCCCTGCCCGCCAAGCAGGGACTTGAAGACTCCTGACAGCCAGAAGATCGCGAGGAACAGAATTATGAACCAGGACATGTCCACGCCCACGCGAATTCCGAAGACCTTGAACAGCTTGATTGATCCGCTTTTCATTCCCATGTCTTCAACCGATGGTTGCAGGCTGACGGAGCATCAGCCGAGGTGGGGAATTGCTCGCGCGGTCAGACGGGCGGTGTCCACTCCTGCGGGCACTGCGCCGAAGGCTCTGCCGCCTTCTCCGCGAACGCGTGTGGCTACAAATGCGTCCGAGACTTCCTGAGGGGCGAATCTGGCCAACAATGAAGCCTGCAGGCCGATTGCCAAGCGCTCCACAATCATCCGCGCCTGTGGCTGTGCCGCGGCAGGGTCTTCCAATGCAACTGCAGCGTCGTTGGTCAGTGATGTCAGTTCGGGGACAGCTTCGGCACCCAAGCGAATTTCGGCGAGCAGCGCGTCCAGAGTTCCCTCCTCACGGGCGGCTGCCCGGAGAACATCAAGACACATCACATTTCCGGAGCCTTCCCAGATTCCGTTCAGCGGGGCCTCTCTGTAAAGCCGGGGCATGCCGGACTCTTCCGCGTAGCCGTTGCCGCCCAGCACTTCAAGGGCTTCGGCGACAAAAGCCGGCTGGCGCTTGCAGACCCAATACTTGCCGACTGCGGTGGCTATGCGACGGAACTTGGCTTCCTCTGGGGAATCGGAGTCGTACGCGGAAGCCAGGCGCATGGCGAGCACTGTCGCTGCTTCGCTTTCCACAGCAAGATCGGCGAGAACGCCTTGCATCATTGGCTGCTCTGCGAGCAGACGGCCAAAGGCAGAACGGTGGGCGGCGTGATGGGCAGCTTGGGCAAGTGCCCAACGCATGCCTGACGCCGGGCCAAGGACACAGTCAAGGCGGGTGTGGTTGACCATCTCGATGATTGCCTGAATTCCGCGGCCAACTTCGCCAACAAGCCATCCATGTGTTCCGTGGAACTCAATCTCCGATGAGGCGTTGCTTCTGTTCCCCAGTTTGTCCTTGAGCCGTTGGACTCGAATTCCGTTCCGTGCGTCAGGTCCAAGCAGGCGCGGCACTGCGAAGCAAGTCGGGCCCGCATCCGTCTTGGCGAGAATCAGGAACACGTCGCACATTGGCGCAGAGCAAAACCACTTGTGACCGTCGATCAGCCATGGGTCGGAATCGGAGCCGAGGGGGACTGCGGTCGTCAAGTTGGCCCGTACATCACTTCCACCCTGCTTTTCGGTCATTGCCATCCCTGCCAATGCACCGGTCTTCTCCTCGGCGGGAAGGGAGCGCCCGTCGTATGAGTTTCGAACGAGCAATGGTTCCCAATGCTCTGCCAGGGCTGGGGTTGAGCGCAGAGCCGGCACGGCAGCGTAGGTCATGGACACCGGGCAGCCATGGCCAGCCTCAACTTGCGACCAGGTCATGAACATGGCACCGCGGGCAGCGTGTCCACCATCGGCTCCAGTCCAAGGAATGGAATGAAGGCCGTGACCACAGGCGATGTCCATCAGCTCGCTGTATGCAGGGTGATAGACGGCCTCGTCAACGCGGTTGCCATACCTGTCAAAAGGCTTGTAGACGGGTGGGTTGTCGTTTGCCAATGTGCCCAGCTCGAGGATCTCGGGCTTGCCAGCAAGCGTTCCAAGTTCCACGCAGCGGTCCTTCCACGCTCCAGCTCCACTGCGGTCAAGAGCCTCCACGAGGGGAAGGTTCGTGGCGAAAAGGTCAATGTCTGCAAGGGGTGGCGGCTGGTTTGGGGCTGCCAGCCTTGGGTCTTGTGGGGTGCCCGTCCTCATGGGTTCCTTAAGTGACATGCCGCCCATCATCCCACCAAATCGCCCCGGCGATAGGATCAAGCGGCGGTCGCCCCGCATCGCGGGCTTTAGCGATCCATCCAATCCGCCCACGAGCAAGCGAGTTCAAATGGCATACGAAGTGACTTTCATTCCCGGCGACGGCACAGGTCCCGAGCTGGCAGAAGCAACACGTCGCGTTCTTGAAGCGACTGGAGTCGAGTTCATCTGGGATGTACACCCAGCCGGACTTGACGCATATGAGGCGGAAGGAACGCCTTTCCCCGACCGCACCCTTGCTTCGCTCAGGCGCACCAAGGTAGGCATCAAGGGCCCGACAACGACACCGATCGGATCAGGCTTCCGCTCCGTCAACGTGCTTCTGCGCAAGGAGCTTGACCTCTTCGCTTGCGTCCGACCATGCAAGTCGTACCCCGGCGTCAGGACCCGTTACCCGGAGACCGACTTCGTGATCTTCCGCGAGAACCCCGAGGGCATATACGGCGGTAGAGCTTGGGAGCGAAATCCCCGAGGACAGCGGCATCTCACTCAAGTACATCTCCGAGCACGGCTCAGAGCGCATTGTCGAAGCCGCATTCCAGTACGCCAAGGAACATGGCCGCAAGAAGGTCACCGCAGCCCACAAGGCAAACATCATGAAGTTCTCCGACGGCATCTTCCTTGACGTTGCACGCAAGGTAGCCGCGCGTCACCCGGAGATCGAGTTTGAGGACCGCATCATTGACAACCTCTGCAACCAGCTTGTTTCACGCCCTGAGGAGTACGACGTCGTCGTCATGCCGAACCTTTACGGCGACATTGTCAGCGACCTCGGCGCCGGAATGATCGGCGGACTCGGCTTGGCTCCAGGAGCAAACATTGGAGAGGCAGCCGCAGTATTCGAGGCAACTCACGGTTCAGCCCCGAAGTACAAGGGGCTCAACAAGGTGAACCCAGCTGCACTGATGCTCTCCGGAGTACTGATGCTCGCCCACCTTGGTGAGAAGGACGCCGCCCAGCGTCTTGAGGATGCGATCGCAGCAGTAATTGAGAAGGGCGACAAGGTCACATATGACCTCAAGCCGACCCGTGATGATCCAACCGCAGTAGGAACCAGCGAGTTCGCTGACGCAGTAATTGAGGAAATGGCCTCATAGGGCCAGCCTCAACCCCCAAGTAATTTCAACAAGAACCACAAGGAGAATTACCAGTGAGCAAGACCCCAGTGAAGGTGACAGTTACAGGTGCCGCAGGCCAGATCGGCTACGCGCTCCTCTTCCGTATCGCAAGTGGCCAGATGCTCGGGCCGGACACGCCAGTTGAGCTGCGCCTTCTTGAAGTACCCCAGGCTGTAGGAGCACTTGACGGCGTTGCTTATGAGCTTGAGGACTGCGCCTTCCCGCTGCTCAGCGGGATTGAGGCAACCGACGATCCCAACAAGGCATTCGACGGCGCAAACATCTCACTGCTCGTCGGAGCCCGTCCACGCGGACCGGGAATGGAGCGTGCCGACCTGCTTGAAGCCAATGGTGCGATCTTCACCGTTCAAGGCAAGGCGATCAATGACAACGCTGCTGACGACGTGAAAGTTCTGGTTGTCGGCAACCCAGCTAACACGAACTCTCTGATTGCGATGAACAGCGCACCGGACGTTCCACGTGAGCGTTTCACCGCAATGCTTCGCCTTGACCACAACCGTGCGCTTGCGCAGGCATCCGTCAAGACTGGTGCAGCGGTTGAGTCAATCACCCAGCTTGGCGTGTGGGGCAACCACTCACCATCCATGTACCCGGACCTCGAGCATGCGCTGATCAACGGTCAGCCAGCACTCGACGTTGTCAACGATCGCGAGTGGTACGAGAACGAATTCATTCCGACAGTCGGTAAGCGCGGCGCTGCGATCATCGAAGCGCGTGGCTCAAGCTCGGCAGCCTCGGCAGCCAACGCAGCAATTGACCACATCCACGACTGGGTGCTTGGCACCAACGGCCAGTGGGTTTCGATGGGCGTCGTTTCAGACGGCTCCTACGGCGTGGACGAGGGACTCATCTCCGGCTTCCCAGTCACCTGTGAGG
>JAPLCH010000256.1 GCA_026392325.1 Solirubrobacterales bacterium
AGCTACTTCTGCTGCTGGAGCTTCAGGAGCTACTTCTGCTGCTGGAGCTTCAGGAGCTACTTCTGCTGCTGGAGCTTCAGGAGCTGCAACTGCGGCCGGAGCCTCAGGTGCTACTTCATCAGCTGGCTTTGCAGATGCTGCCTTGGGATCAAGTCCGAGAACCTTTGCGATGCTGATGCCGCGGAGCTCTGCGACCTCTTCAGGCGTACGGAGGGCGCGGAGGCCTTCCATCGTTGCCTTGACAAGGTTGATCGGAGTCTGGGATCCGAGGCTCTTAGAAAGAACGTCATGGATGCCAGCGAGTTCAAGTACCGCGCGAACACCGCCACCGGCGATTACGCCAGTACCAGGAGAAGCTGGCTTGAGCAGAACGCTGCCCGAGCAGAACTCGCCCGTGATCGGATGCGGAATCGTTGCCCCGTGACGTGGAACGCGGTAAAGGTTCTTCTTGGCCTGCTCGACGCCCTTCTGGATTGCCATAGGGACCTCGTTGGCTTTGCCGTAGCCGATGCCAACAACTTCGCTTTCGTCACCGACGACGACGAGCGCTGTGAAGCTGAATCGACGGCCGCCCTTGACGACCTTGGCGACGCGATTGATCTCGACGACGCGCTCTGCGAGGTCAAGTCCGGCTGGGGAAACTGTTCTTGGTGAAAGTGCCATTACTCAGCGAGCCTAACGATCAGAACTGAAGGCCGCCCTCACGGGCGCCTTCGGCCAGAGCTTTAACTCTGCCGTGATAGAGGTATCCGCCGCGATCAAACACAGCGCTTTCAATGCCTGCAGCCTTTGCACGCTCGGCAAGAAGCTTGCCAACCTTTGATGCCTGCTCGGTGGCTGTAATGCCCTTGAGCTCGGCCTCGGTCCAGTTCACGGCAGCGATGGTGTGACCCTGATCGTCGTCGATCAGCTGCGCACTCACGCCGCGGTTGGAACGAAAAACACTGATGCGAGGACGGGCTTCGGAGCCGCGGATCTTCGCGCGAACGCGACGACGACGCTTGAGCCGACCCTGTTGCTTCTTCTTGGTGGCACTCATGCTCGCTTGCCGACCTTCCTGGCGACGTGTTCGCCTTCGTAACGAATGCCCTTGCCCTTGTATGGCTCCGGCGGACGCTGCTTGCGGATGACTGCTGCTGTCTGTCCCACTTGCTGCTTGCTGATTCCGCGAATGATCACGTTGGTCGGCTGTGGGACCTCAAACTCGATTCCGTCAGGAGCTGGGATCGACACGGGGTGTGAGAAGCCAAGTGCAAGTTCAAGATCCTTGCCCTTCAGCGCTGCCCTGTAGCCGACGCCCTGAATCTCAAGACGCTTCTCATAGCCCTCGGTTACACCGACGACCATGTTTGAAAGGAGAGTTCTGGTCAGGCCGTGGAGTGCGCGATGCTGACCACGGTCAGTCGGACGCTCAACGGTGACCTGGCCGTCTGCTTCGGAAATCTTCATGTCGCGACTAACCCGCTCACTGAGCTCACCCTTGGGGCCACGAACTGTGACCTTCTCAGGGGCGATCTCGAAGCTGACGCCGGAGGGAATTGGAATTGGTTGTTTACCGATACGTGACATGAATTACCAAACGTGGGCCACGACTTCGCCGCCAATACCTGCGCGACGGGCCTCGTGCCCTGTCATGACCCCGTGGGAGGTCGAAATGATTGCGGTTCCGAGGCCGCCCTGGACCTTGGGAATGTGATCGTGATCCACGTAGTAGCGGCGACCTGGGCGAGACACACGGCGGATGCCTGTGATCACTGGGTCGCGATTCTCCGTGTACTTGAGAACAAGGCGAAGGCGCTCTCCAGCTTCACCTTCAGGAGCGGGCTCCTTGGTGACGCTTTCGATGTAGCCCTGTTCCGTCAGGATGCGCGCAACTTCGGCCTTGAGGCCGGAGGCAGGCACGAGCACGTCATGGTGCTGAGCGTTGGCTCCGTTGCGTACGCGGGTAAGAAGGTCTGCGATTGGGTCTGTCATTGACATATCTGTTTACCTACCAGCTCGACTTGGTCATGCCGGGGATGTATCCGTTGTGCGCAAGCTCGCGAAGGCAGATGCGGCATACGCCAAACTTGCGATAGACGGAGCGTGGACGACCGCACCTGCGGCAGCGCGTGTACTCGCGAGTCGTGTACTTCTGCGGCCGTGCCTGACGGACGCGCTGTGATGTCTTTGCCATAGCTCCTAGTCCTGATCTT
This sequence comes from Solirubrobacterales bacterium, assembly GCA_026392325.1. Lineage (GTDB taxonomy): Bacteria > Actinomycetota > Thermoleophilia > Solirubrobacterales > Solirubrobacteraceae > WLNJ01. The sequence goes on from JAPLCH010000256.1 coordinate 2,196, forward strand.
CGTCGCCGTTGCCGGCCTCTTCGTCGTTTTCAGCTGCGGCGTCTGCCTCAGGCTGTTCAGTTTCTGATTCCTCGGGGGCCTCAGTCGTTTCTTCGACTGCGGTCTCCTCTTCCACAGCCTCTGCCTCAGCAGCTGGTGTTTCAGTTGCCTCTGCTTCAGCCTCGGGAGCTGGCTCCACTGGCTTCGGCTCTGGCTTCTTCTCTGCGGGCTTGGCGAACGGCATCCCGAAAGCTTTGAGCAGGGCGAAGGCCTCTTCGTCAGTCTTGGCGGAGGTTGCCAAGACAATGTCAAGTCCTCGAACCTGGTCTACGGCGTCATAGTCAATCTCCGGGAAGATGACCTGCTCCTTGATGCCGATCGCGTAGTTTCCACGGCCGTCAAATGACTTGGGATTGAGGCCCCGGAAGTCGCGTACACGTGGGATAGCGATTGAAAGTAGACGGTCGAGGAACTCATACAGACGCTCACCACGGAGGGTTACGGCGATACCGACGGCCATTCCCTCGCGCAGCTTGAACTGTGCGATTGACTTCTTCGAGCGACGAATGTTCGGATGCTGACCCGTGATGGTCGCAAGCTGTTCAATTGCAGCATCAAGCATCTTGGAGTCCTGCTTGGCCTCGCCGACGCCCATGTTCACAACGATCTTCTCGATCTTTGGTGCCTGCATTGGGGAGCTGTACCCGAACTGCTCAACAAGAGCTGGTCGAATCTCCTTCTCGTAACGATCCTTAAGTCGAGCCGACATCAGTCGATCCTCTCTCCGCTGCGCTTGGCAACACGGATGCGACGGCCTTCTTCGCGGACGACGCCAACTCGCGTGGGCTTTCCGTCCTTGGGGTCAAGCAGTGCAACGTTTGAAATTTGAATGGGACCTTCTTGGGAGATAACTCCCCCGATGGTCTCGGCGCCTTGGGTGCCTTCAACCTGCTGCTGTGCGACGTGGCGCTTGATCATGTTGAGGCCTTGGACATAAACACGACGAGTGTCCGGATCAACACGCAGCACTTCTCCAGTCTTCCCACGGTCTTTGCCGGAGATGACCTGAACAGTGTCGCCCTTGCGGATACGCATGGCAGCCATTAGAGAACCTCCGGTGCAAGTGAGACGATCTTCATGAAGTTTTTGTCACGCAGCTCTCGGGCGACCGGCCCGAAGATACGAGTTCCACGTGGGTTGTTCTGCTCATCGATGATCACAGCTGCGTTCTCATCAAAACCGATGGAAGTGCCATCGTCACGGCTGAATGGCTTCTTCGTCCGGACGACGACCGCTGTGACGACCTCGCCCTTCTTGACAGTGCCCTGGGGCGTCGCAAGCTTGACGGTGGCGACGATGATGTCACCAACGCGTGCGTAACGCTGGCGGGAGCCACCACGAACACGGATACAAAGGATTTCACGCGCGCCGCTGTTGTCGGCAACACGAAGTCGGGTTTCGTTCTGGATCACTTGGCACGCTCCAGCACTTCGTCCAAGCGCCAACGCTTGGTGCGAGACATTGGACGGCACTCAATAACGCGGACGATGTCACCGAGGTTGGCATCATCGCTTTCGTCATGTGCACGCAAAGTCGAGCTTGATCGAACGATCTTGTGGTACTTGGGATGACGACGGGTGAAGTCAATGCGCACTGTGATGGTCTTCTCACCCTTGTCGGAAACAACGATGCCTTGGCGGATCTTGGGATTACCCTTGACCGCTTCGACTGGAGTTGCCTCTGGAAGTGGGTTCGCTGCACGATGCTCGACACGCTTCGTCTTCTGACGGGCGCGCCAGCGGCGACGGGAGGCAGCTTTGGTTGCACGAAGCGCGTCACGGTCAGCTGAACGCTCCTCGTTCGTGCGGCGTGGCTTCGTCTCACCGGCATGGGCTCCACGTGTCTGCTTGCGGAGCTGCTTGTTGGTGGGCTTTTCAACCTCTTCAGCATCTTCGTCAGCACTGGCTGCAGGGGCTGCAGTTTCGGCTGGCGCAGGGGCTTCAGCTGCCGGAGTTTCCTCAGGCGCAGGTGTTTCTTCCACTGGAGTTTCCTCAGCAGCAGGTTCTTCAACGGGGGTTTCTTCCACCGGTGTTTCCTCTTCGGTTGGTTCGTCGCTCACTTCGTGCTCTCTTTCGAAATTGTGATCCCACGCGCTAGGCAGACCGTGATGGTCCTTGCAACATGACGGCGGGCGGCGTTCAAGGACGCAGTGTCCTCAAGCTCCCCTGTCGCGCTGCGAAAACGTAGGTCGAACAGCTCACGACGCGCTCCGGCGGCGTGCTCTGAAAGTTCATCGGGCTCCATTTCACGGAGCTCCTGTGCTGATGCAAACTTGCTCATACGTCTTCCCTCGCTACAAACTTGGTTCGGATTGGAAGCTTGTGCCCTGCCAGACGCAGCGCCTCACGTGCAAGAGGCTCTGGAACTCCGGCGAGCTCAAACATGACACGGCCAGGCTTGACCACAGCGACCCAGCCCTCAGGCGAGCCCTTACCTGAACCCATGCGGGTTTCGGCTGGCTTCTTGGTCACTGACTTGTCCGGATAAATGTTGATCCACACTTTGCCGCCACGCTTGATCTTGCGGGTCATGGCAATACGTGCAGCCTCAATCTGACGGTTGGTGATCCAGCCGTTATCGAGCGCCTTGAGGCCGAACTCACCGAACTGAACCTTGACCTGCCCGCGGGAGAGACCCCTGCGGCGTCCACGATGAACACGACGAAACTTGACTCGCTTGGGAGAAAGCATTTACCGGCCTCCGCCTGGTCCACGACCACGGCCGCCTTGGCCGCCTTGGCCACCCTGACCGCCTTGACTGAGTCCCTGTGGCACTGCGTTCCGTCCGCCACGTCCTCCGCCGCCGCCTGGTCCACCGGCTCCGCCCTGTCCACTGCGGCGGTCACGGCGCGGACGGTCACCCGGCTGCGCTGCAGCTGGAGGCGTGTCGTCCATGATCGTAAGGTCGGCGCCGCTGTAGCCCTCGGGCATGATTTCACCCTTGTTGACCCAGACCTTGACACCAATACGACCGAAAGTTGTCTTTGCTTCGCAGGTTCCGTAGTCAATGTCTGCGCGGAGTGTGTGAAGCGGAACGCGACCGTCGGAGTAAAGCTCCGTACGACCCATTTCAGCTCCGCCGAGACGGCCGGAGACCTGAATCTTTACTCCCTTGGCGCCGGAGCGCATGGCGGAAGTCATCGCACGCTTCATTGCGCGGCGGAATGCGACGCGATTCTGAAGCTGCTCCGCAATTGACTGCGCGACAAGGTTTGCATCCAGCTCTGGACGCTTCACTTCAAGAATGTTGACCTTTACGGACTTGCCTGTGATCTTGTGAAGGTCACGGCGAAGAGCGTCGACCTCTGAACCGGACTTGCCGATGACGATGCCTGGGCGCGCGGTCGAGATGTTGACCTCAACATCAGTCTGCGTCTTGCGGATCGTGATCTTTGAAAGTCCGGCATGCGAAAGGCGTTCCGTAATGTGAGCGCGGATCTTGATGTCTTCATCGAGATAGTCGGCAAAATGCTTTTCGTTGAACCACGTTGCTTTCCAATCGTGGATATAACCAACGCGCATTGCCTCTGGGTGAACCTTCTGTCCCATTGTCTTACTCCTTCGTCCCGAGGACGATTGTCAGGTGGCTTGTGCGCTTGCGAATCTTCGTTGCACGGCCCATCGCGCGTGGGCGGAAGCGCTTGAGGGTCGGACCCTCATCAGCGTTGATTGAGAAAACGAAGAGATTGTCTGGATCCAGACCGTTGTTGTGTACTGCGTTGGCAACAGCCGACTCGAGCAGCTTGCTCCAGTCACCAGCGATGGTGCGGGGCGAGTGGGCGAGAAGGGAACGCGCCTCATCAACGGACTTGCCGCGGATGTGATCTGCAACAAGACGTGACTTACGAGCCGATGAACGGATGTACTTGGCCTGCGCACGAACGTAGACTGCCTCTGCCTGTGGAACTTCCACAGCTTCAGCCTTCTTTTCCTTGGTCTCCCGAGCTTGTGACCAACCATTGACTCGTTCACGAAAACAGGCACGTGCTTGCGCCCATCATGAACGGCGATGGTGTGACCAACGAACTCAGGGAAAATCGTGGATGTACGGGACCAGGTCTTGAGCATCTGCTTGTCACCTGAGGCATTAAGTGCCTCAATGCGTGACATAAGACGTTCTTGGACGAAAGGTCCTTTTTTACTTGAGCGACTCATCTAGGGATCACCTGCTCGACTTGCCGCGTTTGCGGCCTCGGACGATGTAACGGTCAGACTGCTTGTTCTTCTTACGGGTTCTGTAGCCAAGAGTTGGCACGCCCCATGGGGTCACCGGATGGCGACCTGAAGTTGTTGATCCTTCGCCGCCACCGTGTGGATGGTCGACCGGGTTCATGGCAACGCCACGCGTCTGTGGGCGAACGCCCATGTGACGCTTGCGTCCAGCCTTGCCAATTGTCACGTTCTGATGATCGCTGTTACCGATCGCGCCTACTGTTGCTCGGCATTCGGCGCGCACGAGGCGCATCTCACCGGATGGAAGACGAAGTGTTGCCATGTCGCCGTCCTTGGCCAGAAGCTGGATTGAAGTGCCGGCTGACCGACCCATCTGTCCACCGCGGCCAGGCTGAAGCTCGACGTTGTGAATGACGGTACCTGTAGGCATGTCCTTGAGTGAAAGTGAGTTACCAGCAGCGATCTCCGAGCCTGGGCCCGAGCTGACGGTCTGACCGACCTCAAGTCCCTGCGGTGCAAGGATGTAACGCTTTTCGCCGTCTGCATAGTGAAGAAGAGCAATGTAGGCAGTCCGGTTCGGGTCGTACTCGATGTGAGCAACCTTGGCTGGAACGCCATCCTTGAGACGCTTGAAGTCGATCTTCCGGTAAAGGCGCTTGGCTCCGCCACCACGGTGACGGGAGGTCTTGCGACCGTGGGCGTTACGCCCACCAGACTTGGTGAGACCTTCAACAAGGCTCTTCTCGGGACGATCACGGGTGATCTCCGCGAAGTCCGGGTACGAAACAAAGCGCATTCCTGGGCTTGTTGGCTTCGGCTTACGTACGGGCATTAGCTCAGCTCCAGTGCCTGGAAGATTGGGATTCGCTGACCTTCGCGGACAGTCACGATTGCCTTCTTCCACGACCGGCGGGTGCCAGTCGAGAAGCCACGGCGCTTCGGCTTGCCACGAACGTTTGCAGTGTGAACGGAAACCACGTTGACCTCGAAGAGCTCCTCGACGGCCTGACGGATCTGCGTCTTGTGCGCGTCCGGATGGACACGGAATGTGTAGCGACCGGCCTCAGCGAGAACAAAGCTCTTCTCGGAGACGATCGGACGGATGATTACCTGGGTTGCGTCCATGACTACTCCCCAGCCTCGGCAGTTGATCCAGCCCGAACAGGCTTGGTTGCGCGCTCCGTGATGCTCACAAGAGCAGCGTCGCTGAAGATGATTGAGCCGGCGCGCATGATGTCCGCGATTCCAGCGTTGTCGACTGGAAGAACCTTGGTGTCGGTCAAGTTTCGGAAGGACAGGGCAACGCCTGACTCTTCCTCGGTGACAAGAAGCAGTGCTGGACGCGGCGCATCCCACTTGCCGAACTCTTCAGAAGCGCGCTTCGTCGATGGGGCGTCCCATGATCCTGCGTCAATTACGCCAACTGAAGAACGGTCTGCATGTACCGAAAGTGCCGAACGAAGCGCTGCTCGA
>JAPLCH010000041.1 GCA_026392325.1 Solirubrobacterales bacterium
AATGTATCCGGGCGGCTACCCCTTTTGGCAGGCCGCCGACATGGCTGCCACTGACTTCCCCGACGGCGTAACACCTTCCGCAATATGGCTGGGAGTGTGGGCGAGGCCCGCCCACCACGAATGCTCTCGAAGGTGGGGCTCAAGCTCAACTTCAAGACGCGGGTTACAACCCTCACCCTTAAGGCTGCTGCTGACACGAGGATTAGGGGCAACTCGATTAAGTGGATTGAGTACTCAAACCAAGCTAAGCGCCCTGCTGCAAATGCCGTGCAGAGCCCGGCGAGAATCCGAACTTACGCGACCACGGTTGTGCTCCGCGCGGGCGAGGTTGCCTTCTGGGTGCGCGTCAAGGACACCAACCGGCAGTGGTCCGGCTGGTACAGCACCAAGCAGTAGCAGGGCCTGGTGCGCTGGCTTCCAAGAGTCAGATGCAAGTAGTCAGAGGGGCCGCAATGCGCGGCCCCTTTTCTTTGGGTCTTATCTCGGTGTTGGTGGCGTTCCTGTCAAGATGGGTCCCATGACTTCCAACTCCTTCAACGCCCGCAAAACCTTCAGCCACGAAGGCCGTGACTGGGAATACTTCGACATTCAGGCCTTGAGCGACCGCTTTGACATAGCCAAGCTTCCGTTCAGCCTTAGGGTCCTGCTCGAGAACCTGCTCCGCAACGAGGACGGCGTTTCAGTCCGTGCTGCCGACATTGAGGCGCTGGCAGGCTGGGACGCGAAGGCAGAGCCTTCGAAGGAGATCGCGTTCGCTCCAGCCCGCGTTGTCATGCAGGACTTCACCGGCGTGCCCGCAGTTGTGGACCTTGCCGCCATGCGCGACGCAATGGCTGACCTTGGTGGCGACCCGGACAAGATCAACCCCCTTGTGCCATCCGAACTTGTAATTGACCACTCAGTTCAGGTTGACTCCTTTGGCGCGGCAGCCTCGTTTGCCCGCAATGCCGAGCTCGAGTTTGACCGCAACCACGAGCGCTACTCATTCCTGCGCTGGGGCCAGGGTGCATTTGACGGCTTCGCTGTTGTGCCACCTGACACGGGCATCGTCCACCAGGTCAATGTTGAGTTCCTCTCCCGCGTCGTGTTCCGCGACGAGGAGACGGGCAGCTCCTGGCTTGACACTCTCGTTGGCACCGACTCACATACGACAATGGTCAATGGCCTTGGCGTTCTCGGCTGGGGCGTTGGCGGTATTGAAGCTGAGGCAGCAATGCTCGGCCAGGCAATGCCAATGCTGATCCCGCGCGTTGTTGGCGTGAAGCTTGAGGGGACGCTGCCTGAAGCTGCCACCGCAACTGACCTTGTCCTTACCCTCACCGAGCAGCTGCGCGCCCACGGCGTTGTCGGCAAGTTCGTTGAGTTCCACGGTGACGGCCTCGCAAGCCTGCCTTTGGCTGACCGCGCGACGATCGGAAACATGAGCCCCGAGTTTGGCTCGACCTGCGCGATCTTCCCGATTGATGCCGAGACGCTTCGTTACCTCCGTTTCACCGGCCGCGATGAGGAGCATGTGCAGTTCGTCGAGGCTTACGCCCGCGCACAAGGCCTCTTTCACGAGCCTGGCCAGGCGTCACCGACTTTCAGCGAAGAGCTCGTACTTGACCTTTCAACCGTGGTTCCGTCAATCGCAGGTCCAAAGCGCCCACAGGATCGCGTTCCGCTGACCGAGTCCCGCGAGGCTTATGGCCGCGCACTCTCAGCCCGCAATGAGGCAACGGGTGGCGGCACTGCCGTCAAGGAAGCCGTAGCCGTGAAGCTTGCTAGCGGCGAGGAATTCCAGCTTGCTGATGGCGCAGTTGTGATTGCCGCGATCACCTCGTGCACGAACACTTCAAACCCGTCGGTGATGGTCGGCGCTGGGCTGCTTGCCCGCAATGCCGTGGCCAAGGGCCTTACGGCCAAGCCATGGGTCAAGACCTCGCTCGCCCCGGGCTCGAAGGTCGTCACCTCGTACTTGGACAAGGGCAACCTGACCGATGACCTGAACGCACTTGGCTTCAACCTCGTCGGCTACGGGTGCACAACCTGCATCGGCAACTCCGGGCCGCTCCTGCCGGAGATCAGTGCGGCCGTGCAAGACGCTGGGCTCGACGTGAGCGCCGTTCTCTCCGGCAACCGGAACTTCGAAGGACGCATCAAC
>JAPLCH010000224.1 GCA_026392325.1 Solirubrobacterales bacterium
GCGCTCGTGATGCCAGAAACGCTCACAGGCCCATTGCTGATGTCCGTCGTGCCGTCTCCAAGCTGGCCATAGTCGTTGTTGCCCCAGCATTTGACAGTGCCACCAGACAAGCGGGCACAAGTGTGATTCGTGCTAGCCGATACTTGCGTTGCGCTCGTGATGCCATAAACGCTCACAGGCGAAATGCTGCGTACCCGAGTCCTATCTCCAAGCTCGTCGTCCACGTTGGTGCCCCAGCATTTGACAGTGCCGCCAGACAGGAGGGCGCAAGTGTGATCCGCGCCAGCCGATACTTGCGTTGCGGTCGTGATGCCAGAAACGCTCACAGGCGAATGGCTGATGTCCGTCGTGCCATCCCCAAGCTGGCCGTCCGGGTTGAAGCCCCAGCATTTGATAGTGCCAGCAGACAGGAGGGCGCAAGTGTGAAGCCTGCCAGCCGTGACTTGCATTGCGGTAGCTATGCCAGTGTCTACAGGTGAGCTGTTGTTAGTTGTCGTGCCGTTTCCAAGCTGTCCTACGATGTTGTACCCCCAGCATTTGACAGTGCCACCAGACAAAACCGCGCACGAGTGCCACCCCCCCGCCTCGATTTGTGGCGCTACCGTTGCTTGAGCCGTTGCCGTTGAGGCGACGGTTGTAACGATCGCGCAAGCGAGAGCTACAAGAGCCAGAACTTGGGATCTGCGAGAGCGGGGCTTGTGATTGGGGAACGCGCACGGCTGTCTGACCGCGGAAGTGTGGATCATGGTTAAGGCTTGGCCTCTCAGGTATGCCGGCAGGGGTTCCCGCAGGTGTGCCGGCAACGGTTACTTCGGCCGGACGAAAGGTAACTGGTTTCTACACCAGTTGCAAGTAGGCGCGTGCGGATTACAAGTCGGCGCGTTCGGAGTTCATCTAGAAGGGAGTAGTGGAGACCTACCGCCACCCGGCTGCGTAGTCTTCCGCGCCACGGCACTCAGCCGGGATTCACTACACCTAACCGGGGAGCACACCGTGACACAGGCCGTCATCAAATCCGATGAGGAGCGGCTAGCGGAGCTGGGGTACACCCAGGAACTTAACCGCGGCTGGTCAAGTTTCCAGAACTTCGCTATCTCGTTCACCATGATCTCGGTCCTCGCGGGCTGCTTCACGACCTATGGTCAAGCTTGGAACAACGGCGGACCGATCGCGATCTCCCTGGGCTGGCCCATCCTCACCCTTTTGATCCTTACAGTCGCACTCTCGATGGCGGAGTTGGCCTCGGCTTACCCAACCGCCGGAGCGATCTACTGGTGGTCCGCACGACTCGGGGGGCCGATCTGGGGTTGGTTCACCGGCTGGTTCAACCTGATCGGCCTGATCGCGGTCGTCGCCTCAGTTGACTACGCCGCCGCGGGATTTGTAAATGCCCTGCTCGGCCTTTACGGCACCAAGCTCCCAGGCCTCAACTTCGCGGACACGCACAATGTTCTGCAGGAAACATTTGTGCTGTTCGTTGTGATTCTTGCAATCCACATTCTGATCAACATCTTCAGTTCGCTGTTCATTGGACGGCTCAACACGATCAGCGTCTGGTGGCACCTGCTCGGCGTTGGGGCAATCATCATCATCCTCATCGTGGTTCCGTCCCACCACGCATCGTTCAGTTACGTCTTTACGGAGCGCCTCAACAACTCCGGATTCGGTGGAGGCGCTACGTCAGGGGGGTTCTTCTGGATCTACGTCCTGCCGCTCGGATTCCTGCTGACAATGTTCACAATCACGGGCTACGACGCTTCCGCTCACATCGCCGAAGAGACGAAGGGGGCATCGGAAGCGGCCGCAAAGGGCGTTTGGAAGTCCGTTGTCTACTCCGGCATCATCGGCTGGATCGTCCTGCTTGCGATCACGTTCATGGTCACGGACACAAAGACCGCGAATGATGCCTTCGGCTACACGCCGACTCTGTTCGCTGCCTTCCTGGACTCGTGGGCCGCGAAGACGGTAATCATCATCGCAGTGGTCGGGCAGCTCTTCTGCGGAATGTCTTGTGTGACCAGTGCTTCGCGAATGACGTTCGCTTTCTCCCGGGACGGCGCTATTCCGGGACATAAGGGGTGGACGACCCTCAACTCAAAGAGGGTGCCGTACATGGCCGTGCTCTTCATTGGATTCTGGGCGCTTGTGATCACGATCCCGGCTCTCTGGGGATCCAAGACCGGAGTGCCGGTCGCGTTCTTCGCAGTCGTGTCGATTTCAGTCATCGGCCTTTACATCGCCTACGTGATCCCGGTCTACCTGCGCTGGAAGAAGGGCGATGACTTCGAGCTTGGACCGTGGAACCTGCGCGGCAATCACAGGTGGCTCAACCCGGTGGCGGTCGTCTGGGTCGCGGTCTGCGTGATCATCTTCTCGCTGCCGTTCTACCCAACTGCTGTTCCGTGGAACGACGGTTTCCTCTGGCGCGATTTCAACTACGCACCCGTTGCCGTGCTCATCGTGGTCCTCTTCGCGACGGTGCTGTGGTTCGCGACCGGCAAGAAGAGCTTCCACAGTCCGGCTGAAGACATGGAGGCCTCCTCAGCCTCGCTGGCGACGGAGATCGGCGAGCCACCGAAGTTTCCGCAGGCGCCCTGAGCCGCGTGGGCCATGCAATGAGTAGACCTTGCCTTGGGCGGCTGCATTCCGGGGCTGGACCAGCCCACCCCGTTGACTTCGAAAATCAGCGAACGCGCTTCAACTTGACTACTTGAACCTTCGAAGCCTTGGTGCCCCCGGTTGGGGTGAAACTTATGGTCGAGGTGAGCGTCAACGCTGCCTTGCGCAATGCGGCGCGACCAGCCTTGCCGACCTTGCAGGTCAATGTGTAAGCGCGAGCGCTTGTTGCAGTCACCTTGGCGGTGCACTGCGTCGTCACCCTCCGACCCGCCTTGCTGGTCATGGTCTGAACAAGCTTGCCAGCGCCCGGCACCTTCACGCTCGTCGTCAGCGTGATTGCGGTCTTCGCAACCTTGGGCAACACCTTGGCAGGAGTGATCTTGTTTGACGGGGTCGTGATGATCAGACCGTTGTAAAGGAGACCCGCCTTTGGATAACCGGTGAGGTTCAACGTGATGTAAGCCCGCGCCCCATCCTTGACACCCTTGAAGGCATCAGTACCGACGGTTGGAGCATTACCAAGGAACGTCACGCTCGCAAGGCTGCCGGTCTCCTGGAATGTGCTGTTCCCAATGGTCAGAACGCTGCTGGGGATGACAATGATCTTCAAGCCCGTGGCGCCACTAAACGCCTCGTCACCGATGCTTGCGAGGGTTCCCCCGGATGTGAAGACCAAGCTCGTAATGCTCACCTGGTTCTGAAAGGCAGCGCTGGCAATAGCGGTTACTGGAAGGCCGCCGACCACCGAGGGGACCACCAGGGCTGCCGCGCACGGATCAACCGCACAGCCGGAGACCACGAGTCCGCCCGCTTCGTCATCTGCGAAGAAGAAGTCGCTTCCATCCTGGTCCACAATCAGACCATTGAAGGTCGCGCCGTCAATGCCGTAGCCGGTCAGGTTGCTCGCGCGCGAAGCAGTGGCGTCAGCCGCAACACCCTTGAATGCGTCCGCACCAACGGTTGGCGCTTTGCCCTTGAACACGACACTGGAAAGGGCCGCTGCATTAAAGAAGGCCTTGGTTCCAATGCTCGTGACGCTCGTCGGGATCGTGATTGTCGAAAGACCCGCAGATCCACCGAA
>JAPLCH010000200.1 GCA_026392325.1 Solirubrobacterales bacterium
GCAAAGAACAGCAGGGGCAGAGCAGACGGAGGACGGCTTGCAAAGAGCGCTCTCATCACGCTTACCGTCATGGCGGGAATGGTCGGCTACCAGTCAACCTCAGGAGCTACAACAGGCCTCGGGAGCGCTTCAGCCAAGACTCAAGCAGTCGCCAGCACCAAGGTTGTCAGCAGCCCAACCCAGAACACTGCACCAGCTCCGCACGTCTCAACTGGCGCTTCAGGCGGCTGATCCCTGCTCGTTAGCGGGCAGCGCAGCAGACGCGGCCCCCACAGCCTCGGTCGAGGGTGAAGTCGCCAGCGACGGACTCTCCCAGCAGTCATCCTTCGTTTGTCAGTCAGCAACTTAGATTGTCACCTGCTGAAGCAAACCTCTGTCAAGCTTGCATCATGAGCACAATCAAAGCTGGAATTCTCGTTACAGCGGCTTCACTTCTGGTCGCTGCTCCCGCCGCCGCCACCCCCTTGCCACTAGGTCACTTTGAGGCCCACGCCTCGAGCTTCGGTGGGTTCACCGACATCGCTGGTGACCTAAGCCAGATAGGCCGAAGCGCGGAGCTTCCCAAGGTCGCAACTGCGCCGAGTGGGATGACAACAGTCGTTTGGCAGCGATCCGACGGATCCAACAGCAGGATTCAAGCGAGAACCATCGACCGCAATGGCTACATGTCCCCGACAGTCACGTTGAGTGCCGCCGGCCGTGACGCCTACGACCCGCGGGTAGCCATCACCACTTCCGGAATTAGCACGATCATCTGGTCACGCAACAACGGACTTGGTTGGATAATCCAAGGCGCCCGCATGGACGCTCATGGCAAGGCAGGCGCCGCAGTCAATCTGAGTGCTTCAGGGCAGAATGCCTCAGGCCCTCAGGTTTCCGTTGCGGCGTCGGGAACGGCGACCATCGCTTGGCTTAGAAGCAACGGGGTGAACACAATTGCCCAGGCTGTGCGCTGGGACACGAAGGGACGACGTAGTGCAGTCCTTGGCCTGAGTGCTGCGGGTCAGGATGCGCACGGCCTCAATTGCGCGGTTACACCGAGCGGGACGAGCACCATCGCTTGGTTCCGTTACAACGGAGCATTCCAGGTGGTTCAGGCCGTGCGAATTGATCCACTGAACCGCAAGGGCAGTGTTCTCAATATCAGTGCTCCAGACGAGACTGGAAGCATTCCGCAAGTCTCCTCAACCCCAAGCGGAGTGACCACTATCGCTTGGTCTGGAGGCGGCCAAGTTCGACTGGCGCGGATTGACGCTAAGGGAAAGAAGGGTGCCATCTTGAAACCTGGGGATCAAAACCACTCTGCATTTGATCTCTCTCTGGGAGTGGCTGACAACGGCACCGCAACGATTGCTTGCGCTTGTTTCACAGGCGCGATCGTCACAGCCGAACTCATCCGGGTTGACGCTGCTGGGAAAGAAGCTGCTCCTATCCGGGTCACAACTTTTCCCGATGTCTCCTATCCGCGAGTGGCTGTGACACCAGGTGGGCTGAGCACCGTCGCATGGGAACGAAGCAACGGAAGCAAGGTGATCATTCAGGCAGTTCGACTGACCGCCAAGGGCCAGCTGAGTACCACTGTTGATCTCAGTCCAACTTGGGGCGACTCCCATAATCCCGCGATCGCTGTCACCCCGGCGGGCGTGACTACGGTCAGCTGGGACTTCAACAACGGCAGCTACACGATCATCCAGGCGATCCGCGAGAACTGAGACAGGCCGCGCCGCAAGGCGCTGCCACACCAACACCCCACGAGGGGTCGAATCCCCCGTCTATCAGGGGCAAGAATACGGAGGGGGTGGGATTCGCTCAGGCCGCGCCGCA
>JAPLCH010000123.1 GCA_026392325.1 Solirubrobacterales bacterium
CCCAGTTGGCGGTATTCGCCTGCTCAAGGAACTGGGGGCCGTGAGTTCAGTCCTGCCAGAGCTGCTCGAGCTTGAGAGCGTTGCCCAGGGTCGCTATCACCACCTTGATTGTTTGGAACACACGCTCTTGGTGCTTCAAGAGGCAGTCAATCTGCAGGGTAATTTGGCCTCGCTTGGCCCGTCAGGACAGTTGGCCTCCGATCTTCTGGATGGGGATTTGGGAGATGGGATAAGCCGCTGGACGGGGGTCCGGCTGGCTGCCATTCTTCACGACATCGCCAAAGGTCGCACGAGGACTGAGTTTCCAGATGGGCGGGTTGGGTTTCCTGGTCACGATGAGCTGGGGGCCCAGATGGCTGGTGAGATTCTCAGGCGTTTCCGAGTTTCCTCACGAGTGTCAACCGCAGTGCGGGGGATGATCGAGCAGCATCTGGCTGCAGGTTTCCTCACGCACAAGGAGCCGGTCGGACGCCGCGAGGTTTACGAGTACCTGTGCACCTGCGGGCAGACAGCCGTTGACGTGACGGTTCTATCCGTAGCTGACAGGCTCGCGACCAAGGGACGGGGAAGCGATGAAGCAATTGAGCGCCACTTGCACTTGACGGACCGCCTGCTTGAGTCGGCCGCTGCTCATGAGGTGGAGGGTGAGCTAAAGCCTCTGATCCGTGGGGATGAGCTTGCCTCGAGCTTGGGGATCCCTCAGGGACCCCAGCTTGGGGTACTTCTGAGCGAGTTGGCGACGGCCCAATATGCAGGTGACATCTCAACCAGTGAGGCGGCCATCAAGCACGCACGGTCGTTCCTCTCAGAGGGGTAGTCTGCCCGCTATGTCCAATGATCAGTGCCTCTTCTGTTTAATCGTCAGTGGAGATATCCCCGCCACGGTCATCCACGAAGATGAGACCACCCTCGCATTCATGGACATCAGCCCCGCGACCCGCGGCCACTGCCTCGTTGTTCCAAAGAATCACGCAGCTGACATTGTTGAGGCAGACCCAGCGGATGTTGCAGCGTGTGCGACTGTCGCACAGGCCCTTGCTGACAGGGCTCTTGTGAACCTGGGAGCAGATGGCGTTGCCGTGACGAGCTTTTGCCGCCCGGCAGCTGGGCAGACGGTGTTCCACCTTCATTTCCACGTAATTCCACGCTATGAGGGCGACGGTCTCGTTCTTCCGTGGATCCCAACCCAAGGCGATAGTGAAGACATCGCCCAGGCAGCGAAGGAGCTGACGCGATGAAAAAGCCCGTGACGGTTGAATCAAACGGAGATGTGATGGTCGTGACCTTTGACCATCCACCAGTAAACCTCTGGGACGCAGCGCTTGCCGAGTCATTGTCACAGGCACTTGACGAAGTTGAGGCAGGTTCGCCTCGGGCGGTTCTGTTCCGCTCCGAAGGCAGAGTTGTCAGCGGTGGGGTCGATGTCGAGGAGTTCGCTCGGGCTGAAACGGTTGAGCGGGCAAAGGACCTGTTCGATGATCTCTTGGCCTATCCCCACCGGATAGAAGCACTCGGGTGTCCGACAATCTGGTCCTCACATGCCTTGACCCTCACTTGGGCAATGGAGCTGGCTCTTGCGTGTGACCTGATAATCGCGGCCGACGACTGCTGGTTCGGACTTGTTGAGGCTCGGATTGGTTTGACCCCCACGATGGGCGGCACCCAACGGTTGGCCGCTCGGGCCGGTGACGGCAGGGCGCGAGAATTTGTGATGCTCGGTGAGCCGGTGGCTGCGACCACGCTTTACGCGTGGGGAGTGATAAATCGTCTCGTACCTGCGGCAGAGGTTGATGCCTACTCACGTGATTTTGCGGCTCAGATAGCGAGTGGGCCAACGAAGGCGCATATGGCAACCAAGGCAATCGTCAAGGCTGCCCGGGACGGTGGAGTGTCCTCAGCAGACGCGGTTACGGTCGGTATTGCTGCTGAGCTGTTTGGGACCGAGGATCTGCAGGGCGGTGTTCGCTCTTTCCTGACCGAAGGGTTCGGGAAAGCCAAGTTCAACGGTTGTTGAGATTGGGGCAGAGAGTCTGATCTGAGTGCCGGCTACTGGCCGGTGCGGCGCATGCCACGCACTGCGAAGAACCCAAGTACGAACAGGAGTCCGAAACCGGCAAGGTAGGCGGGCCAAGTATCAGCCCAAGTCACTGAGCCGATGAACCCTTGCCGAACCCCTGTGAGCACATAGTTGAC
>JAPLCH010000172.1 GCA_026392325.1 Solirubrobacterales bacterium
CTGGGACATTTCCCGCGGCCATGAAATGAACCTCCGGGGACGGAGGTACGGAGTCAGCTTTGATCAGAATCCAGCTTCCCACGGGCACGCGCATCGCGGTCCCACATCCAGCTGAGGGCCAGCACCTTACGGATTGGATCTTCGGCTTGGCCTTGGTAGCCGCCGCATCTGCCACACCGAGGGGCGACGCGGCTCCCACTGCAAGAGCTGCCAACGTGAGCAGGTGTGTCCGTTTGAGGTCGAGCGCCATTGGTTCTCTCTTTCGAGGGTAGGGCAGACCCTCCTTGAGAGGGCCGTAAGGCTGGTGCCGCTGCAGAATTCGGTGCGACTCGGTAGCGTCGCACTTATGGAAGCCTCAACAACACCGGAGCCCGACCTAACCTGCAGCCCTTGCAGCGGTAAGGGTGATGTGCAGAGCAACGCTGGCGGAGAGCCACACCGAGTTGTGTGTCCTTGGTGTGAGGGCACTGGGAAGAGAATTCCCGAGCATGACTCTCAGGAAGCTGGAGAGCGCCTAAGGGAACAGCCCCCCAAGGGGGACTAGAACCGAGCGTCGGGGCCCTCTGCTGAGGGTGGCTTGGTTCATTGTCATTGTTGGCTGTGCGATTTCAGTTCCGTACGACCTGGTTGAAGGTCGCATTCCGAACTGGCTGACTGGCACTTGCGGATGCCTGCTGGTTGCGGATCACGTCCTGCGCGGAGACCTCTTGTCCATGACTGTCTGGGTGCCAATCTTGGCCCTGACACTTCCTCTCGTCGCCTTGGCCGTGTGGAGACCGGATGGCTTCGGAATGGGTGATGCAAAGCTCGCCTGTGTGGTCGTGTTAGGCCTTGGCTGGGGCGGGCTTTCGCCGGGTTCGCGTTTGCAGCTGTGGCCGGTCTTGGACTGCGATGGTTTAGAGGCTGCGAGACGCTTCCACTTGCCCCGTTTCTGACTGCAGGAGTCATCGCGGCAAGCGCTCCGTTGTGAGCTCCGCGTAGAGTGAGGGCATGCCACTTCGACTGATAACTGCCGGTGAGAGCCATGGGCCCGGACTTACCTGCATTGTTGAGGGCGTTCCGGCTGGACTTGAGCTCCATCAGGAGCAAATAGACCGGGACCTCGCGAGGCGCCAGCTGGGGCATGGTCGCGGCGGCCGAATGAAGATTGAGACCGACAAGGCGGATGTCACTGCAGGAGTCCGCCACGGATACACCCTCGGCGGGCCCATCTGCCTCGATGTTGTCAATGCGGACTTCAAGAATTGGTTTGACCGGATGAACCCTTGGCCCGTTGAGGCCGAGATTGACGAGGTTCACTTGCCTCGACCTGGTCATGCTGACCTTCCAGGCGCGTGGAAATACGATTTCACGGACGTCCGGAATGTCCTAGAGCGTGCGAGCGCACGCGAAACCGCGGCACGGGTTGCTGGCGGAGCTGTGGCAAAGGCTTTGCTCGCAGCAGTGGGCGTCGAAGTGCGGTCGCATGTGATTCAGATCGGCTCCGTTGTCTCTCCGGATACCGGGGATTTGACCATCAGTGATTTCGATGGAGTTGACGAGTCTCCCGTCCGCTGCCTTAGCGCGGATTCAAGCGCCGCGATGGTTCAGGAGATCAATGTCCTCCGCAAGCGGAACGAGTCCATTGGTGGAACGTTTGAGGTACGGGCCTTTGGTCTCGTGCCTGGACTTGGGACCCATGTCTCATGGGAAGGCCGGCTTGATGGACAGCTGGCTCAGGCCGTTATGTCAATTCAGGCAATCAAGGGAGTGGGGATTGGCAATGGCTTTGACCTCGCCGGCGTCCCTGGCAGCGAAGCCCATGATGAGATTTTCCACACTGCTGAGCGCGGCTGGTATCGCGACACAAATCGCGCCGGGGGAGTGGAAGGAGGCATGAGCAATGGGGAATCCCTCGTCGTTCGTGCCGCTATGAAGCCTCTACCCACGCTCACCAAGCCGCTTCGTTCAGTTGATATTTCGACCCTTGAGCCCGCGGAGGCTCTTCGCGAGCGGACCGATTCGTGCACAGTCCCAGCTGCAGGGGTAGTTGCCGAAGCCATGGTCGCCTTTGTTCTGGCCAATTCCTACATTGAGAAGTTTGGTGGCGACAGCATCGGAGATATGCGTGCTGCCGTTGAGGCCTACTCGGAGCGGATCGGGTGGAAGCTAGACCGATGAGTGGCGTTGCCGGCAGAGCCCTGGTGCTCGTCGGCTTCATGGGCTCTGGCAAGAGCTCTTCCGCTCGGTCGATTTGCCCGCGAGCGCTGGACAGCGACGCCCTGATTGAAGCGGAGCTGGGGGCTTCCGTGGACATGATCTTTGAGCGTGATGGGGAGGCTGCATTCAGAGCGGCAGAGGACCGCGTTGTTCTGGAGGCTCTCAACCGTGTTGGTGCTGGTGCTGGCGGTGGCGTCATCTCACTCGGCGGTGGAGCATTAGGTTCAGCTGCTGTCAGGGAGGCGCTCAGTCACCACACGGTCGTCCTGCTTGATTCCGATGTAGAAACTGCGTGGCGTCGGGTTCGCCGGTCAAAGCGTCCACTGGTTTCAGATCGGGAGTCTTTCAACGCTCTGCACGCGAGTCGCGAGGCAACATATTTAGCCTCCGCCAATGTGATTGTTCCCGCCGAACGGAGGGAATCACTTGGTGACGCTCTCCCTTCAATCAAGGCGCTAGCCGGGCTCCCAGCTGGGACCAGACTGCTTTGGGCTGAGTCGGATTCAGGGAGCTACCCCGTTTGGGTTGGCGAGAATATTGCTGGACGAGCTGGCTTTGATGCGGCGAAGCGGTGGGCCATCGTCTCGGACACCAATGTTGCGGCTCTCTATGGTTCAACGTTCCAAGATCCGGCGCAACGCGTGGTCATTGAGCCAGGGGAGGAGCACAAAACCCTCGCCACATGTGAGCGACTCTGGACCGAACTTGCTGCGGCCGGAATCAGCAGGGAGGATGGCCTCATCGCACTAGGTGGAGGAGTTGTGGGCGATGTAACTGGTTTTGTTGCGGCGTCTTACCAGCGAGGAATTCCGGTTGTCCAGGTTCCGACAACTCTTGTCTCCCAGGTTGATTCAGCCTACGGAGGTAAGACGGGAGTGGACCTTCCTTCAGCAAAGAACTACGTTGGGGCTTACCACCAGCCATCAGCAGTCGTCGCTGACACAAGCCTTTTGGCAAGCCTGCCCTCAGGAGAGGTAGCAGCGGGGATGGCCGAAGTGATTAAGACCGCGCTGATCAGCGGCGGGGCGCTTTGGGACTCCGTTAAGGACGGGGCGGAGGTGGACTCAGACATGGTGCTTGCTTGCGCTCGAACGAAGCTTCGTGTTGTGAGTGAGGACGAGCGTGATGGTGGTCGTCGCCAGGTGCTCAACCTTGGTCACACCGTCGGCCACGCAATTGAGACGGCAACGGGTTACCGAATGTTCCGCCACGGAGAGGCGGTCGGGATTGGTCTCCTCGCAGCGTTGAGACTTTCTGGTCACGGTGCGCTGCGAACTGAAGTAGCTGAGCTGCTCGGGAACGCGGGACTTCCTCTTTCAGCGCCGGACGTGGATCCCGACGCCGTGTTTGATGCGCTCCAGGGTGACAAGAAGCGCCATTCGGATGGAACCATCCCGTTTGTCATGTGCGAGGCTCCAGGTCAGGTAAGCCACGGCCATGTAATCCCGCTTCCAGCTGTAATGGATGCAATCAAGGAGGTCTGTCAGTGAGTTCGCATAACCGGATTGAGGTCATGCATGGGGTCAATCTCGACCAACTTGGACGTCGTCCCGCTGAGCACTACGGGAGCCTTTCGCTGGATCAGCTTGAGCAGAGCATTGAAGGCTGGGCTCATGAGCTCGGTCTGAACGTCCGGTTCTTTCGAAGCAACCATGAGGGTGACTTTGTTGAGCATCTGCATCGACTGGAGGGAGTCGCCGATGGAGTCATTCTCAACCCTGGCGCATGGACGCACTATGCATGGGCAATTCGTGATGCGCTGGAGATAGCTGGGCTTCCCTCAGCTGAGGTTCACCTGTCGGATCTGTCTTCCAGAGAGGAATGGAGGCAGGTGAGCGTGCTCGAAGGTGTCGTCTCTCATGTGGTCTCGGGCAAGGGCCCGGATGGATACAAGGAGGCCCTGAGCCTCCTCGCG
>JAPLCH010000064.1:0-856 GCA_026392325.1 Solirubrobacterales bacterium
CGTGTCTTGCCCTGAACAATCGCTGCCGGGTACCGGAGATGCTGGCGAAGTCCGGCCTCAAGCCAATCGGCCTCTGGGCGACAATCATCGTCCGTGAAAGCAACCAGCTTCCCGCGGGCTTGTGGCCATCCTGCCTGCCGGGCACCAGCCGGCCCAAGGGCTTTCTCATTTCTGACAAAAACATCTGCTCGGCCCTTCGCGAAGGACCATGTGTCATCAGATGAACCGTCGTCGACGATCACAACCTCAAACTGATCTCTGGGCAGTGTCTGGCCGTCGAGTGCATCAAGGAGAGTCACAAGTTGGTCTCGCCGATTGTGCGTTGCAACAACGACCGAAATCGCAAGCTCACGACCCGGAACGTCCGGGCCTCTCAGATGTGGCTCAGTAACTTTCAGGTCTTTTCTTCCCACTGTTTTTGGAGAATAGTCGTGGTGCCCGTTACCAACGGCGGTACGCTCCGACTCATGCAGGATGACCGCTTCGCATTCCCCCGCAGTGAACTCCGTTCGAGAGCGGCCCGAGGTGCCATCGTGAACGGTTCATTCCTCCTCGCCGTTGAGGCCATTGGCCTGGTTCAAGCGGTTGTTGTGGCTCGCCTCATGGACGCAGACCAAGTTGGTCTCTACGGAATCGTTTCCGTGACAGTCATGACCCTCCTTGCCCTTAAACAGGTGGGCATCGACGAGGCCTATGTGCAGCAGCAGGGAGAGGACCAAGAGTCTGCGTTCCAGCACGCTTTCACACTTGACCTA
Source organism: Solirubrobacterales bacterium (assembly GCA_026392325.1). Classification (GTDB taxonomy): domain Bacteria; phylum Actinomycetota; class Thermoleophilia; order Solirubrobacterales; family Solirubrobacteraceae; genus WLNJ01. The sequence continues at coordinate 756 of JAPLCH010000064.1, forward strand.
GGGCTCTCTATCGGCTTTGCGCTAATTGTGGCGGCGCTTTCGCCGCTGATCGGGCTTATCTACGGGGATATGAGCATCGTCGGGCTGATGCTGGCGCTGTC
>JAPLCH010000064.1:913-1720 GCA_026392325.1 Solirubrobacterales bacterium
GGTCACGTTGGTTGTGAGTGTCACGCTTATTGTTGAGGGGATGGGGGCGTGGGGGCTGGCGCTGGGCGCCCTCGCCGGGAATCTAACCGCCGCAATCATGGCCCTTGTCATCAGCCCCTACGCCTTTCGCTGGCGCTACGACAATGGCACAGCGAAGAAGTACCTTCATTTCAGCGCGCCGATCTTCCTTGCAGCCGTCTGCGGTCTGATGATTCGTCAGGGCCAGACGCTCGCATTTGAGACGAAACTCGGACTCGCTGGTGCCGGCTATCTGACCCTTGCCGTGACCATCACCAGGTATGCGGACCGGGCCGACCAGATGATTACACAGACCATTTACCCAGCAATATGTGCAATTACTGACAAGCCGGCACGGATGGCGGAGGTGTTTGAGAAGAGCAACAGACTCACCGCGATGTGGGCGCTTCCCTTTGGGGCCGGCCTTGCACTGTTCGCGGATGATCTGGTGCATTTCGTTCTCGGCAACAAGTGGAAGCCCGCGACCTCGCTGATCCAAATCATCGGTCTGTCAACTGCGATCTACCAGCTGGGGTTCAACTGGACCGCTTTTTACAGAGCAGTCGGCCGAACACGGCCCCAGACCATCTATGCCGTGGCCGGGCTCATTGCTTTCCTGGCGGTTCCCATCCCACTGCTTTTCACCAATGGGGCCACGGCCTTCGCATGGGGGCTCTTCGCGGTCAACCTTGTCGCAGGTTTTCTCCGCTGGCGATACATGAAGGACCTCCTCCCAACCGCACGGGTTGGTCGCTTTGTATTTCGCTCGGGAGTCCCACCAGTGTTGGC
>JAPLCH010000064.1:1734-2067 GCA_026392325.1 Solirubrobacterales bacterium
GGCCTCTGGTCAGGCACCCAGCGCGGGACGGTTCATCCTCCAGCTTGTGCTCTTCGTTGGCGCCTATCTTGCTGCCACCGCTGCTCTTGAGCGGGAGCTTCTGACTGAGGCTGTGGGTTACCTGAGGCGTCGCAGCAACTCTCCGGCCCCCGTCGAGAACACCCCAATGCCAGCATCCTGAAGATGAAGCTCCTCTACGTCCTCGAGCGCTACCCCGAGCTTTCCCAAACTTTTGTTGCACAAGAGATCCTTGGCTTGGTTGAACTCGGCTGCGAGGTGCGAGTGGTGGCGTTGGACCACGGCGCAGATGGCCTGCATCCGGCTCAGGCAATA
>JAPLCH010000067.1 GCA_026392325.1 Solirubrobacterales bacterium
CAAGCCGGGAGGACCTGCGAGCAGAACGTGGTCGAGTGGCTCCTGCCTGCCCCTTGCTGCCTCAATTGCAACTTGCAGCTGACCGCAGACCGCGTCCTGTCCTACAAAATCATCCAATGAGATGGGCCTGAGGCTGAGATCCACCTCATCATCGGGAAGTAGGTCGGGTGTCTGGATTCGCTCGTCACTCATGCTCGTGAGGCCCTCAGCGCGGATTGGATCAGTTCCTCAACCGTGTCGCCCTCTGAACGGTCCAGTAGTCCGTCAACGGAACGCTCCTCAACACCTAGCGCGAGAAGGCCATCCCTGGCCAGCGCCCGCGGGCTTTCCTCTGCTCCTGTCCCGCCAAGGCCAGCAGCTCCTCCGACTGCATCGCGCAGGTCAAGGCAGATCCGCTCAGCGGTGCGCTTCCCGACGCCGGGGATTGCCTGCAGTCGGGCAGCGTCCCCTCCAGCTATGGCTGCCCTCAGGTGCCCGGGCTCAGCACTGCCAACGACCGCAATGGCGAGTTTGGGGCCAACTGATGACACTCCGAGCAGCATCTGGAAGAGGGAGCGCTCATCTTCATCCGCGAATCCATAGAGGCTCATTGAGTCATCGCGCACAACCATGTGCGCGTGCAGGACGACATCCTGTCCAACGGTTGGAAGCTTCGAGGCAGTCTGAGCGGAAACGGTCAGCAGATAGCCAACTCCTGCACAGTCCACCAGTGCATGGTCAAGGCCCGTTCCCACAAGATTTCCCCGGATGCGCGCGATCATGCTGAAGCCGCGTGGAAGGGAGCATGGCTCGAATGGCAGATTGCCGCGGCGAGCGCGTCGGCAGCGTGGTCCGGGGTAGGAGGCTTGCTGAGGGACAGGAGCTGCTGAACCATGGTGGTCACCTGCTGCTTGTCTGCGGAGCCCTGACCGCAGACTGAAGACTTGATCTGCTGTGGCGTGTAGCTGAAGCAAGGTATGTCAGCCTGCCCGGCTGCAAGCATCACAACTCCTCGCGCGTGACCGACCGCCAACGCCGAACCAACATTCTTGCCGAAGTAGAGGTCCTCAATGGAGACGGCCTCAGGCGAGTGTTCAGCGATCAGATCAGTAACCCGCTGATGGATCAGGAGCAGACGCGTCGGAAGCTCATCCGAAGCTGCGGTCGTGATCACTCCACCGTCCAAAGCAACCATCCTGCCCGACCGAGTAGCCACCACTCCGTAACCGGTGTTGGCAGTTCCGGGATCAATTCCAAGGACAATCATTCGGCCATTGTCGGCGGAACATCGGACGCCGTCCGTTGGCCTGCGAGGATCGGCTCAGCCTGCGGCGATGCGATCCAGAACTTCAGGGTCAATCTCGAAGTTCGCGTGTACTGCGTCAATGTCGTCATTCTCCTCAAGCGCCTCAATCAGCCTGATCAGGGTCCGGCCACGATCTTCATCGAGCTCAACTGTCGTCGTGGGACGGTAGACAAGCTCTGAGCCCGAAACTTCGATGCCATCGGCCTCCACCGCCGTCCTCACTGCGGTCGTGAGCGTCGGCTCACAGAGGATCTCCAGGAGGCTCTCGTCGTGCTCAATGTCGCTAGCGCCGGCATCAATTGCCCCAAGCAGGTCGTCCTCAGACCATTTGGAGCCGTCAACACGAACCACGCCCATCTTGTCGAAAAGATATGCAACGGAACCAGGCTCTCCGAGACTTCCCCCGTGTTTACTGAAGATGTGACGAATGTCCGATCCGGTTCGGTTCCGGTTGTCTGTAACAGCCTCAACCAGAACGGCTACGCCGCCAGGCCCATAACCCTCGTAGAGCACGCTTTCAAGCGAGGCGCCGTCAACCCCCGCTCCCGTTCCCTTCGCAACCGCACGCTCAATGTTGTCCTTTGGCATCGACGCATCCTTGGCCTTCTGGATTGCAGTGGCAAGAGAGGGATTACCAACGGGATCGCCCCCACCTTCCTTGGCAGCAACGGTTATTGCGCGAGCAAGCTTGGTGAAGTGAGCACCACGGCGACTGTCAACAATCGCCTTCTTGTGCTTGATCGACGCCCATTTTGAGTGTCCTGCCATCTGAGTCCGATACTAACTGGACCTGGGAGGTGGTCCCGGCGGAAGTGCTGCCGGGTTCTCCTGGTACCACTGGATTGTTCTCCGAAGTCCATCCTCAAGTGAGATCTTTGCTTCCCAACCCGTCAACTCCTTGATCAGGCTTGGGTCAACCCATTGACGTGGAATCTCCGCCTTGGGTGCCCCTTGACCGCGGACGTCCGGCTCAAGGTCGGAACCGATGATGGAGCAGATGGTCTTGACCACCTCGAGCACACTGATGGGAAGCCCGTGCCCTGCGTTGATGGCAAGGCCAGCAGCGGGTCCGTCCAGGACCGCGGCAGCAATTGCAAGGTAGGCATCCACAGCATCGTCAACATGCAAGTAGTCGCGCTCGGGAGATCCGTCCGACCGGATCACCGGGGAGCGTCCCGCGAGCGCAGCTCCAATTGCCTCGGGGATCAGCCGCGACCGATTGAGGTCGCCGCCTCCGTAGAGGTTCGCAAATCTGGTTACAGCGACCGGGAGTCCCCATGTATGAAAGTAGGACCGCGTGATGAGGTCAGCTGCGGCTTTACGCGCGTCATACGGATAGAGGGGCTTGAGCGGCATGTCCTCGGTGTACGGGAGCACGTCACTGTTCCCATAGGCCTTGTCTGAGGCAGCAACAACAACCCCCTTGACGGCCTGCAGACGGCATGCCTCCAAAAGAATCCAGGTGCCACGCACATTGGTTTCAAAGGTCCCAAGCGGGCTCTTGTTGGCAACCGGAACAATTGTCTGGGCGGCAAGATGAAAGACAAGCTCACATTCGTATTCGCCAAGCGCTCTCTCGACCAGTCCTGGTTCGCAAAGATCGCCGGTGACCACAGAACAGCGAGCCACATCACCGGACAGCACGATTGC
>JAPLCH010000051.1 GCA_026392325.1 Solirubrobacterales bacterium
GTCAGAATCGGTTCCTGGGCCCGTGATAAGTGCTGTTGGCGCTTCATCCACGAATGCTCCGGCTGTGGTCAGCGCCGACGCCAGAAGGACATCATCCTTTGCGAGGTCAGCTCTGAGCGCCTCAAAGACGGTCATTGGTCCAACTATGCAATCTCGGCAAACGCGGCTGCGGCTGCTTCGATCGTCCGGTCAATCGCCTCATCGGTGTGGGCCAATGATGGGAACCAAGTTTCAAACTGAGACGGCGGCGGATAGATACCGCGCGCCAGCAAGGCCCGGCACCATGCGGCGAACGCTTCACGGTCAGTCCTCTGGGCACCGAGATAGTCGGTGATCGGCTCCTCGCTGAAGAAAACGGTCATCAGGCCTGGCTGCGTGACCACCTGGACTGGTCGCTCTCCTGCTGCGCTTCGCATTCCCTCGGCAAGTCGCTCTGTTGTGGCTGAAAGCTTGAGATAGGCATCGTCATCGAGCTCGCCAAGCGTGGCGAGTCCGGCAGCAACAGCGAGTGGATTGCCTGAGAGCGTTCCTGCCTGATAGACGTCCCCGGCTGGCGCAATGCGTTCCATCAGGTCCCTGCGTCCTCCGTATGCAGCGGCGGGAAGTCCACCACCAAGGATTTTTCCGAAGACCGTTAGATCGGGCTGAACGCCAAAGAGCTCCTGTGCTCCTCCAAAAGAAACGCGAAAGCCCGAGATGACCTCGTCAAAAACGAGTAAGGCGCCGTTGGTGTCAGCCAGCTCCCTAAGCAGCTCAAGGCACCCTTGCGCTGGAGGAACGAGCCCCATGTTGGCCGGAACCGGCTCAGCGAGAATTGCGGCGAACTGGTGCTTGGCGCATGCGGCGGCGAGTGCATCAGGGTCATTCCACGGGACAACGATCGTCCCAGCTGCTGCTGCTGCGGGAACCCCTGGACTCCCGGGCACTCCTGCGGTGGCAAGGCCCGAGCCCGCCTCCGCAAGCAGGCCGTCTACATGCCCGTGATAGGCGCCTGAAAACTTGAGAACTGGCTCTCTGCCAGTGACCGCCCGGGCCAAACGAACAACGCTCATGGCGGCTTCCGTTCCAGATGAAGTCATCCGAAGCATCTCCACCGACGGAAGACGGCGACAGACCTCCTCCGCCAAGTCAACCTCGATCTCAGTCGGGGCACCAAATGTGGACCCGCGCTGAAGCTGGTTCGTTACCGCCTCAACGACTGCAGGGTGGGCGTGGCCGAGGATCAGTGGCCCCCAAGAGCAGACGTAATCAATGAACGAGTTACCGTCGACATCGGATATTTCGCAACCCGATCCGCGTTCAATAAAGATCGGATCCCGACCGATTGCGCGCATCGCCCTGACTGGCGAATTGACTCCGCCGGGAAGCACGGACAGGGCGCGGTTATAGAGCGCGCCTGATTTCGTGTCGTCGAGTCCTGTACTCATGGGGGTGAGTTTCAGCGGGAGCGCCGAGAGGCGCTAACCGTTGCTGTGCTCAGACTCCCACTGCTCAAATTCACCGGTGAAGTACTGCATGCGGATCTTCTTGAACTCCGTTGAGGAGTAGAGGACCGACCGCTCTTGAATTCCGGTGTCCTCGGCTATCGCCTCAAGGATCGCGTCGCACTCTTCCTTTGAGCGTCCGTGAGCCATTGTGAAGAGCGCGTAGGGCCAGTCCGCATAAGTTGGCCGCTCGTAGCAATGTGAGATTCCACGGTAGGAAGCCATCCGCCCGCCAATCTCGAGAATCTTGTCCTCAGGAACTTTCCAGACGCCCATTCCGTTCGCGCTAAACCCTGCGCGCCTGTGGAAAAGGATCGCGGCAACGCGGCGGAGTATTCCTCGCTCCTTCATTCCCTCAAGGTGTGTGAGGAAGTCAGCCTGTGAAATCCCAACCTCCGCTGCAGCGGGGGCGTAAGGCTCGGACACAATCGGCATGTCTCCCTGAAGTGCGCGGATCACCGCAACGTCAAGGTCGTCGAACTCAACGACATTCACCGCAATCGGCTTAACAGCCTCAGCCTGCGGTGTGGCGAGCGCCTCAGTTCCGCCCTGCATCTCCAGGTCCATGCGGATCTTGAACAAGTTGAGGGTCGGGAGCTGACGGATTGACTCTGCACCAGCCTCGGCTGACAGGACATCAAGCGTTCCCTGGAGTCCAAGCTTTGAATCTGGAGTTGTGGCGATTGTGAACCACATGTTGAACTCGTGATCACGGAGGTAGTTGTGCGTTACTCCGGGGTGTGAGTTGATGACCTTCGCCGCGCGGTGAGGGTTCTCCGGGTCAACCTTTGCAGCGACCAACATCGATGAGAAGCCAAGTGCCCGGGTGTCAAAGATCGGGGTGACCTGGCGGATGATGCGTTCCTTGATCAGGTGCTCAACCCGGGTGAGAACCTCAGACTCTGGAATTCCAGCTGCGTCAGCAACGGCTGCGAAGGGCTTCGGCGCAATCGGGAAGCTGCCTTGCATGAGGTTCAGAAGTGTGCGATCGAGATCGTCAAGAGGAACGGCCGAGCCGCCCTTCCTGCTTCTCGTCTTTGCCTTTGCTACTGGTCTTGTAGCCACCGTGCGGCCTCCAATGCGTGATAGGTGATTACCGTGCCGGCCCCTGCCCTGCGGATCGCCGTAAGCGACTCTAGGACGGCTGCCCTCCGATCCAGCTGCCCATTGGCTGCTGCAGCTTCGATCATGGCGTATTCGCCACTCACGGCGTATCCAGATACGGGCATCCCGAGTTCTGAGCTCACTCGGTGGATCAGATCAAGGCTCGGTAGCGCGGGCTTGACTATCAACGCATCAGCTCCCTCGCCGATGTCAAGTGCAGCCTCTCGGATGGCTTCCTGCGAGTTGGCTGGGTCCATCTGGTAGCCGCGACGGTCGCCTTGTGATGGGGATGAGTCGGCGGCATCCCTGAAAGGTCCGTAGAACGCAGAAGCGTGCTTGACGGCATAAGACATGATCGCCGTCTCGGGAAGTCCCGCCGCGTCAAGCCCGGCCCTGATCGCCGCAACCCGGCCATCCATCATGTCGCTCGGGGCCACGATGTCTGCTCCGGCCCGGGCTTGACTGACTGCCGTAGCTGCAAGCAGTGGCAGCGTCGCGTCGTTGTCCACCTCACCGCTGTCAGTCAATACTCCGCAATGCCCATGGTCCGTATAGGCACAGAGACATGTATCGGCCATCAGCACCAGTTGGTTGCCGACCTCTGCTCGGATTCGCTGCAGAGCTGTCTGGACCACTCCGCCAGCAGCCTTGGCAGAAGAGCCCACTGCGTCCTTCTCTGAGGTAACTCCAAACAGCAGAATTCCACCCAAACCAACTTCTGCAGCCTGCTCTGCAAACCCGGCAGCGGAGTCAAAGTCGAGGCGTGAAACACCCGGCATGCCTGCAACCGGTTGCACGTCGCTTCCGCCGTGGACAAAGATCGGGGCGATCAGGTCGCCTGGATTCAAACTCGTTTCAGCGAAAAGCGCGCGGAGCGCGGGAGTGCGCCTGAGGCGCCGCGGTCTTGAATTGGGAAAAGTCATCAACTGCCGAGGATAGGCGAGTCTCGCCCCTGCGTCCCAGCACGGGACGCTCCCCACACAATGGGAGACGCCCCTTGGGCGGTTAGCTGGCTGGCGGCTGTGGTTGCGAGGCACCCCAAGGCTCCAGCTCCACATGCCTCCGCAGGTAAAGAGCAGTTGCCCTCAAGATTGCCATCAGTGGAAGCGCGATCAGGGCTCCCACGACTCCGTAGAGGCTGGCGCCCAACAGGAGGGCAAAGAGGACGAGCAGCGGATTGATGCGAAGTGAATGGCTGAATATCTGCGGGGCCAC
>JAPLCH010000099.1:0-1836 GCA_026392325.1 Solirubrobacterales bacterium
TCGTTCTTGGTGAACAGCTCGATCTGCGCGATGACCTGGTTCGTGAACGACGCACTCATCACGAAGCTCGGGTGACCGGTCGCATTTCCGAGGTTCAGCAGACGGCCTTCGGAAAGGATGATCACGGAGTGACCATCTGGGAAGACCCACTCGTCAACCTGTGGCTTGATCGTCCGACGCTCGATGCCAGGGAAGGCTGCAAGGCCTGCCATGTCAATCTCGTTGTCGAAGTGACCGATGTTGCCAACGATGGCCTGATGCTTCATGCGTGACATGTCGTCAGCGCTGATGATGTCCTTGTTTCCTGTGGTTGTGATGAAGACGTCAGCCTTCTCAACCATGTTCGCCATCGTGTTGACCTCGTAACCCTGCATTGCTGCCTGAAGGGCGCAAATCGGATCAACCTCTGTGATGACTACCTTGGCTCCCTGAACGCGGAGGGACTCAGCTGAGCCCTTGCCCACATCTCCGAAGCCGAACACAACGCAGGTCTTGCCTGCGAGCATCACGTCAACAGCACGGTTGATGCCATCAACAAGCGAGTGGCGGCAGCCGTAAAGGTTGTCGAACTTGCTCTTGGTGACCGAATCGTTCACGTTGATGGCTGGGAACAGCAGGTCGTTGGTCTCTGCCAGCTGGTAGAGACGGTTGACGCCCGTGGTTGTCTCCTCAGTAACACCCTTCACGCCTGCGGCGATGTTGGTGTAACGAGTTCCGTCCTCTGCGATTGAACGCTGGAGAAGGTTGAGGAACACTTCGAACTCTTCCGACTCTGCTCCGGCTGGGTCTGGAACTGCGCCAGCCTTTTCGAACTCTGCACCCTTGGTCACGAGCATTGTTGCGTCGCCACCATCGTCAAGGATCATGTTCGGGCCGGAACCGTCAGGCCAGCGGATTACCTGCTCCGTGCACCACCAGTACTCCTCAAGGCTTTCGCCCTTCCACGCGTAGCAAGGGACGCCTTGAAGGTCGTCTGTCGTGCCGTTGGGACCAACCACGACTGCTGCCGCGGCGTGATCCTGGGTTGAGAAGATGTTGCAGGAAGCCCAGCGGACATCAGCACCAAGAGCCACAAGGGTCTCAATGAGAACCGCGGTCTGGATGGTCATGTGGAGCGAGCCTGTGATGCGTGCTCCCTTGAGGGGCTGTGCTGCACCGAACTCTTCGCGCAGGGACATAAGTCCTGGCATCTCATGCTCGGCGAGACGGATCTCGTTTCGACCGTATTCGGCCAGTTCTAGGTCAGCGACCTTGTAATCGTCAGTCAGGGGTACTGTTGCGCTCATTGTTCCTCCGGTTGTTTTCTTCTTGTTGAAGCTGTTGTTGATTGGGCTGTTGGTGAAGTTCTTGGGTGTTTCGCCGCTTTAGCGGGTCTCGCCTGCAAGCTGCAGAAGCCGCTCATGTTTGCTCTGCTCAAAGCGGAGCCAATCGGCAGTTCCTGCGACTCCTTCGGGCGGAGCCACGGGTGCGTCAAACCAGCTCTCGACGGCTGTCTGAAGTTCAGGCTCTGAACGCATCCGCTGCGCGAAGCCAACGTCTGAGATCTCGAGGCCTTGCGTATCAAGCAGCTCACGAAGGGTGCGGAGCCGCTGGAGCTCTCCGGGTCCATAGATCCGATAGCCGGCACCGGTCCGGCTGGGGCTGACGAGCCCGCTTCCGTCCAAGTACCGCAGCATGCGCGGGGACCATCCCGTTGTTTCCGCTGCTTGGTTGATTGTCAGTCCGTCCATTGACCAACAACCTTACCACGCTTGTGTCAGGGTTTGGGCACTTGCGGACAACTTGGCCGGTTTGAACCAGCCAACCCTCTCACGACTGTGAGAGCCTGACCTTCAA
>JAPLCH010000099.1:1884-15883 GCA_026392325.1 Solirubrobacterales bacterium
TATTCCAAGGTAGAAAGCCACAAAGTCGCCCAGCAGGACCAGCGAGAGAATCCGCTCAATTCTTGTCTCACCACGACTCTCCACCCGGTGGACAGGAATCCCAGCCTGCTCAACAAGTTCAGCAGTGATGTCAAGTCGGGCACGCTCACGTGGATGGCTGTCGCTGTCTCCAAGGACCACAAGTGCAAACTTGCCCAAACCTTCTGCCCCACCCCAGCCGACGATCTCATTGTGATCAGCCTCAGGAAGCTCAGAGTTGAAAGCTGGGATCTCAGCGTCCTCGTTGATCTGCGTCTTCCAGCGATACGCAACTGATGCGGTTGCATCGGCGCCGACAACAACGGGAATTCGCCCGTCCAAAGCCGTTGCAAGTGCTCGAGCCTCAGACTCCGCAGGTCCACCAGGCCCCCACTCGGCAACAAGTGGCTCCATGTGTGCGGCGGCAACATCGATCTCCGTGTGGATCCGGTCTGCTGCGCCGCAAAGTGCTGCAGCCTCAAGAGCTGCCACCAGCGTGTAACCGATGGCTGAGCGAGGTTGCAAGGCTGCCGGCATTGGAATCACTGGGACGCCTTCAGCACGGGCCATCTCGGCCAGCGGACCACCTGTCGTGGCCACAATCCGACGGGCTCCAATTACGCCCGCTGCCTCAAACGCTGCAAGAGTTTCCTCGGTCGTTCCCGAGTAGGAAGAACAAAGCACGGTCGTGTCAGCTGAAGTCCACGATGGAAGCATGTAGCCGCTGCTCACGGCAACGGGCCTGCTTGCCCTGTCGCCAAGGACCGTTGCGGCCAACATTCCGCCCGCAGCAGAACCGCCCATTCCGGCAACGATCAGACCGCCCGGACTGTCTTGCGGCGCGATCGCAGCCGACTCAACACGCCAGAGCGCGTCACGAAGGTGGTCCGGCATGGAGGCAATGTCCGCTGCCATGTTGCTCACGTCAAATTCCTTGATGCGTTCAGCGCTCAAGTCGCCCATTGTCAGCTCATCTCCGGCGCGACTCTGGCGCCCGGCTCAAGGGTTTCACCGGCGGGGACTGCTGCCCCTTCGCCGATCACTACATCGGGCCCGATCGTGGCGCCCTCTCCAATTTTTGCGTTTGCTGCAATCACTGTGCCTGTGATCTTTGCACCTGCGCCCACGTAAACACCTGCGAGCAGAACTGACTCCGAAATTTCCGCCCCCGATGCGACGATGCAACCAGCCCCGAGAACAGCGTTGGGACCAACCGTGGCGCCCTCTTCAATTTCCACCTCATCGTCAAGCCACGCCGGCCCAAGCACATCGCCGTCGACCTTGGTCTCAAAGCCAAGTGTCACACCACCAGCCCCACCCTCAAGTGAGCTGCCACCGCCAAGAGTTCCATCCAAAAGGTCCCAATGGGCCTGCAGGTAACGCTCGGGAGTTCCGATGTCGAGCCAATAGCCGGAGACTTCAAGCGCGTGCAGTCCATTGCCGGTCAGCGCAGGAAACACTTCACGCTCGATCGAGACATTCTGTTCAGGGGTGATCCCCTCGAGTACGCGCTTTTCAATCACGTAGACGCCTGCGTTCACTAGGTTGGTCGGCGCGTCCTCCCTCTTGGGCTTCTCAATGAAAGCCTCGACGCTGCCGTCCTCAGCCGTCACAACCACACCAAAAGCAGAAGGGTCTTCCACGGGAATCAGTCCAATCGTGGCGGCGGCACCACTGGCCTCGTGATGCTCCAGCAGAGGAGCAAGGTCAAGGTCGGCGAGAATGTCCCCGTTCAGCACCAGGAAACGGTCCTCAAGCAGTGATTCGGCCTCCTTGATCGCCCCACCGGTACCACGTGGCTCTGGTTCCTCCACATACTGAAGCTTGACCCCAAGGCTCGGGCCTTCTCCTGCGATCTTCCTGATCCCCTCAGCCATGTGCCCGCATGAGAGAACAACATCCGTCACACCAAAACGCTTCAACCAGTCACACATGTGGACGAGGTGCGGACGGTCAAGGATCTGAACAACGGGCTTCGCAACCGTCAGCGTTAGTGGCCGGAGTCTCGTTCCTTCTCCTCCAGCGAGAATCAGCGCCTGCATGGTCGAACTAGGAAGGATCCCCGCCGCGTCCAACACCCTCGTAGGTGAGTCCGGCGGCCCTGACTGAACCTCCATCAAGATGGTTTCGTCCGTCAATCACTGTGACCCCATTCATAGTCGCGGCAGCCGCGACCCAGTCAATGTCGAGGAACTCAGACCATTCCGTGACCACGACCACGGCGTCTGCGCCGCTGATCGCACTCATTGAGCTCTCAGCCATCTCAACTCCGCTGAGAAGAGGTCGGGCAGCTTCCTCCGCAATTGGATCAAACGCACTCACCTCGGCGCCTGCGGCCTGAAGACGGGCTGCCAGGACAAGAGAGGAGGCCTCGCGCATGTCGTCGGTGTCAGGCTTGAAGGCAAGGCCCAACAGGGCTATCCGCTTGCCAATCAGCGTCCCAAGGTGCTTCTCAAGCTTGCCGACGACCCGACGCTTCTGAAGTTCATTGACTTCAATGACTGAGTTCAAAAGTTGGAAGTGGTAGCCCGAATTCCCTGCTAGTTGCTTGAGCGCGGAAACATCCTTGGGGAAGCAAGACCCACCAAAGCCGATTCCAGGGCGAAGGAACGCGGATCCAATGCGCTCGTCATAGCCCATTCCCTTGGCAACCTCGACTACATCGGCACCCGTCTCCTCGCAGACATTGGCGATCTCATTGATAAAGGAGATCTTCGTTGCGAGGAAAGCATTACTGGCAAGCTTGACCATCTCAGCAGAGGCGATGTCAGTCCTCTGAATTGGAGCATTGAGTGGAGCGTAAAGGGCCGCAACCGCATCCCCAGCCCAATCGCCATCGTCCCCGATCACTACACGGTCGGGATTGAGAAAGTCCTTCAGTGCCGAGCCTTCCTTCAGGAACTCGGGGCAAGAAACATATGAAAAGCCCTTCCCTGACTCAGCAAACTTGCGCTTGACCGTCACGCCAGTCCCGACTGGGACGGTGCTCTTCATGACAAGTGCATGTGAGTTACTCGCAGGCATTGCATCAACTACTGCGTTGACCGCAGAAAGGTCTGCGTCGCCCGAGTGCGTTGGGGGTGTGCCCACGGCTACAAAGAGAAGACGGGCTGCTTCCAGAGCCGGGGCCAGATCAGTAGTGAAGTGAAGTCGGTGAGCATTCCGCTTGAGGATCTCCTCAAGACCGGGCTCGTGAATTGGTACCTCTCCAGCTTTGAGCCGTTCGATCTTGTCCGCGTCAATATCGACGCACCAAACATCGCTCCCGAGCTCAGCAAAACCAGCCGCGGTGACGAGGCCAACGTAGCCAGTCCCAATTACTCCGATTGTTTCTCTGTCAGCCATGTGAAGGAGGGTAGGGTAACGCCCGAAGGGCGGTCAGCGCGCGAATGGGACGAGAGACGCAGCCATCGCGACCATCGTCTTGCTCGAAAGGTCCTCTGTGAGCGTGTTTGAGACCCAGTAAGAGCCCTGTTTCGTCTTGAATCCAACAAACCTCAGACGCTTGCCATCCCCGAACAGAAGCAGTGTCCGTCCGTCACGCAACTTCTTCTTCGCAGTCGGCTGGCTCAGCAGCGGCGGATCCTGCCAGGTAGTTCCCTGAACTCCCCAGAACTGGCCGGTTCCGCTCGTTGTGCCGACCACTCTGTAGGCGACATGCTTCTTGCCATCAGGCGTCTTGATCAGATACACGCGCGGGTACTTTCCTGCCTCAGGGCCCATGTAGCGGGAGCCGTTCGGAATCACCTTTGGCAGATACGCGGGCATCCCGATCCCCTTGATCAGGCTCGCCTGGGCTTTGGCCCCGTCAATATTGCGGAAGACAGGTGCCTTTCCTGAGCCGCCTCGGCCACCCGCAGGCCGGGGCTTCGCCGGCTTCTTGCCTGGGACCTTGACGGGCGGCCTTCCAGCCCCCACCAGGTCATGCACGGCCCGGGCAAGCTGGTACTGGTTGACCGTCACATAGGGATCATTCGGGTTGTTGGGAAGTATCGCCGGGAACGGAACGCTGATGATCGGTTTCTGCCCCGAGAATGCAACCAGCCCCAGAAGCTTCAGCAGTGCGTCAACGGAGTGCAGCTGGGCATCACTCTGCGCGTACTTGGAGAAGATCTTCGCCAGCTCATGGCGGTTGGTGAGCGCCTGCTGGGCCCCGTACTGCTGGCGGGCCTGCCGGAGGAAGTCCTGCTGCCTTGCATTGCGCACAATGTCCGTGTCCATGTGCCTGAAACGCACATAGTCGAGCGCCTTCGAGCCGCAAAGCCGTTGGTACCCGGCCGGAATGTTGATAACCGCGTAACCGGCTCCATAGGCAGCCCCGCTGTTGTCGTTGTAATAGCGGCGGTCAATGTCCGTCCATACGCATCCGATGTAGTCAACTCCCTGATGGAACCCAGTGAAGTTCACATTGACGATGTGGTTGATCGGAATATGCAGCAAACCCTTCACAACCTGGGCTGTCAGCGCTGGCCCACCATACGCGTATGCCGCATTTATCTTCTGTGTTCCGTACCGCGGAATTGTCACCTTCAGGTCACGCGGAATGTTCATCACCCGCGTGCCCTGCGCGTCTGCGTCCATCCTCAAAATCATGATCGAGTCAGAGCGAGCATCTGTCTTCCCGGCCCGGTACCGATGGTCGGAGCCGATCAGCATGATCGTCTGTGGATCTCCAGCCTCAGCTGTACTGATCACGCCCTTGGGCAGCGCCAGCTTGGTCCCCGTATTCAGGTCGTCAACGAAAGACTGGACTTCAAGCAGGCCAGCAGTCGCAGTCGCGGCAGCAGCCAAGCCGATCACTCCGAAAATTGCAAGCGCAGCCTTCAATCCGTGGCGTGCCTTCTTTGGGGGCGGAGCGAGACTCACGTGGCCACATCGCTGCTCTGTGAGCTTCTCTGGGCCCGAGCAGCGGTACTTGAGGGAAGTGCACGAATGAACGATCCAAGCGCAGAGCGCATCGCTGTGAGGGATTGAATCGAAACCCATTCCTCGGGCCCGTGGTGTCCTCCACCTACGGGGCCAAACTCAACTGCTGGGATGCCGGCTTGAAGGAATGCGATCGCGTCGGACGCGCCGTCTCTCCCAACGGAGAGCGCCTCTCCTCCAATCGCTCTAGCAGCCGACTCTCGAAGGGCGACGACGAACGGGTCGCTCTTGGAGACCCAAGCTGGCGGACGCTCAAAGCTTCGAAGCAAAGTCACCCCATCCAATCCGCGAACGGCGGCCTTGATGTCTTCCGGGTCCTGCCCTGGGAGAAAACGAATGTCGACGCTCAGGCGGCAGAGATCTGGAACACGGTTGGGCGCGTCCCCCGCGCTGATACGGCCGAGATTGATTGAAGGTCGGTCAAAGGTTTCGCTGCTTGCCCTGGCAAATGGCAGCGACTCAATAGCGCGGAAGACATCAATCCCTCTGAGAGCAGCATTCTCGCCAAGCCATGGCGTTGCTCCATGGGCGCTCTTCCCCGAAACCTCAAGGTCAAGGAGCAAGACGCCCTTGGCTTCTACTCCCACATGCAGCTCTGTTGGTTCGCCGGTTATGGCGAAATCACAGTCAAGCTGGCCGGATGCCACCAGCACGTCGGTTGCTCGCTCGTCAAGCTCCTCAGCCTCCTCATCCGGAACGATCACCATCCGGACGCGAGCAGACGGATCATCGGCCAAGTCGCCAACCGCGCACAGCATTGCCGCAAGCCCGCCCTTCATGTCATAGGCCCCACGTCCGATCAGACGGTCGCCCTCCAGCACGGGCGTGAATTGCGCTGCGCGTCCCGGGACCACGTCGAGGTGGCCGTGAAACACAACCTTGGGAATCTCAGGCCCACCCGTGCCTGCATCTGCAATCAGTACTGGCAGTCCACCATGTTCGCTGCGCTCCACCTGCACTCCCCTGGACGCGAGCCATCCGCCCACAAACCCGGCGGCCTCTTCAATTCCCTCAGGCCGGGACGAGTCGCAGGCAATGAGACGTTCAGCAATCAGTCGCTCATCAGCCATGATCAAGACCTCAGGATAGCCGCGGCCGCGGCCGCGGGGCGCAACTCAAACTCCACGGGAGGGACGTCCCCGAGGTTAGTTTGAAGCTGCAACCGACAGGAACGCTTCAAGGCGAGTGATGTCACGCTCAGCTGAGCGTGCGCCTTCAGTATCCGCGTCCATCGCTTCAAGTTCACTCTTGCGCTCTGCTATCCGCGCTTCAAGGTCGTCAGCATCCAAGTCAGCGGCAGGAATCGCATCCTCAATGAGGATCATCGCCTTGTTGTCACCGATCTGCATGTAGCCCTCACCTTGGGCAAAGCGAAGGATCTCGCCATCGCCCTTGTGGAGCCGAAGCTCACACGCGTCAAGCATCGCCAAAAGTGGCGTGTGGTTTGCAAGCACGCCGATCGAACCGACCGACGTGCGAGTCGAAACCATCTCGACCTCGTCGTCAAAAACCTTCCCCTCTGGGGTAAGGATCTCAACTTGGAAGAGAGTCTTGGCCATGAGTTTCCTACAGCTCCTTGGCGGCCGCTACGACCTGATCAATAGTGCCCTTGAGCAGGAATGCACGCTCCGGAAGGTCATCATGGCGACCGTCAAGGATCTCCTTGAAGCCGCGGATTGACTCCGCGATCGGAACGTACTCACCTGGTGTGCCGGTGAATGCCTCAGCCACGTTGAATGGCTGAGAAAGGAAACGCTCAACCTTACGTGCGCGCTGAACGACGATCTTGTCCTCGTCAGAGAGCTCGTCAATACCAAGAATGGCAATGATGTCTTGCAGCTCCTTGTAGCGCTGCAAGGTCTCCTTGACCTGGTTGGCGACGGCAAAATGCTCCTCGCCAAGAATGTCCGGCTTGAGGATCGTCGATGTTGAGTCGAGCGGATCAACAGCAGGGTAGATGCCCTTCTCTGCGATCGAACGGGAAAGCACGGTCGTCGCGTTGAGGTGGGCAAACACCGATGCTGGAGCAGGGTCAGTGAGGTCGTCGGCAGGAACGTAAATTGCCTGCACTGAAGTCACTGAGCCCTGTCGGGTTGAAGTGATCCTCTCCTGAAGCTGGCCCATCTCAGTTTCGAGCGTTGGCTGGTAGCCCACCTGTGATGGCATGCGACCGAGCAGCGCCGATACCTCGGAGCCTGCCTGCACGAAACGGAAAATGTTGTCGATGAACAGGAGTACGTCCTGACCCTCCTGGTCACGGAAGTACTCAGCCATCGTCAAGCCTGAAAGCGCTACGCGCATGCGGGCTCCGGGAGGTTCGTTCATCTGACCGAAGACCAGAACGGTCTTGTCGAGAACTCCCGAGTCCTTCATCTCATGCCAGAGATCGTTGCCCTCGCGTGACCGTTCGCCGACGCCGCAGAACGCGGAAAGTCCGCCGTGCTCCTTGGCGAGGTTGTGAATCAGCTCCTGAATAAGAACGGTCTTGCCTACACCAGCACCACCGAAGAGGCCGATCTTGCCGCCCTTTGCATAAGGGGCGAGAAGGTCAATGACCTTGATCCCAGTCTCGAACATCTCCGTTGTAGGAGTCAGGTTCTCAACGTTCGGCGCCTTACGGTGAATTGGCCAACGGTGCTCAGTAACAACTGGCTCACCGAGGTCAATTGGCTCACCGAGGAGGTTGAAGATGCGTCCAAGAGTGCCCTTTCCTACTGGCACTGTGATTGGTCCGCCGGTATCAACAACTTCAACACCACGGGCGAGACCGTCCGTGGTGTCCATCGCTACTGCGCGAATTCGGTCGTCTCCAAGGTGCTGCTGAACTTCGCATACAAGTGGTTCGTCACCGTCGCGCTGGATGGTGATGGCGGAGTTGATCGCTGCAAGGCCGTCAGGAAATACGGCCTCGATGACGACGCCCTGGATCTCTTCGATCCGGCCTGTGTTCTTTTGCTCGACTGCGGACATTGGGCTGTGATGCTCCTCTGGGTTCGCTGCGTTTACGGTTGACGTTTTACTTGGGGTCTAGACCAGCGCCTCAGAGCCGGCCACGACTTCCATGATTTCTTGTGTGATTTCTGCCTGACGGGCGCGGTTCATTTCGAGGGTCAGATCCTCGATCACGTCCGATGCGTTCTCCGATGCATTGCGCATCGCTGTCATTCGTGCCCCGTGCTCTGAAGCTGTGCTCTCAAGCAGGGAACGGAAAATGCTGATCTCGACATAGTCGGGAATCAGACGGTGAAGGATTACATCCGGGTCAGGCTCGTACTCAGTGAGTGCGTGGCCAGCCCCAGTCTCGGTCTCCTCTTCAGCCTCTGGTACCTCTTCAAGAACGCTTGCGCGCTGAAGCGGAAGCAGTGTTTCAGCGCGGACGACCTGCGTAAGCGCTGACACATAACCGTTGTAGAAGACCTGAACTTCGTCCACATGACCATCGATGTAATCGGCCATCAGGCGCTCGGCGATGGTGCGAGCGTCCCCATAGGCCGGACGGTCTGTGAACCCGGCAAAGGAGCCCGCAAGCTCCTTGCCTCGGAAGGTAAGGGATGAAACCCCACGACGTCCCGATGCGTACCAACGAACCTGACGGCCCGCTTCGGCGTGCTCTGCCTCTGCGCGAATGCCAGCCCTGATGATCTGCGAGTTGAAGGCTCCGGCCAGACCACGGTCGCCCGTGACCAGAAGGATGCCAACCGTCTTTACCTCTGCCCGCTCCTCAAGGATCGGGAAGTTCGGAACGCTGCCTGCAGCCGCTGCGGCCTGCCGGGTCATGCGGCGGATGGCTCCAGCGTATGGGCGGAGGGAGGCGATGCGGGTCTCAGCGCGGCGGAGCCGTGCAGCAGCAACCATCTCCATTGCGGAGGTGATCTTCTGGATGTTGCGGACCGACTCGACCCGCTGTTTTACATCGCGCTGTGACGCCACTTGGTTGCCTTTCCCTCTGCTGCCAGCCGCGGTTAGGCGGTGGCTGCCTCCGTTGACTCAGCTTCGTCACCCTGGTCGGAATCAGGCGCTGTTGCTGCCTTGGCTCCGGCGCCGGTAACGCGATCTGAATCGCCTGAATCGATTGGCTGTCCCTCAACATCAAGGTCGTAACCAAAGTCATCAGCGAATGACGTGACTGCCTTGTCGACCTCAGCCTGAGTGTCAGCAGACCAGTCTCCGCCAGCGATCTTCTCGAGAACCTCGCGGCTCTCGGAGCGGGTCCGCTGTGTCAGACCGATGAGGAACTCCTCAACCTTTGAGACGAGGATGCGGTCGAGGAAGCCGTTAGTGGCTGCGTAAACCTGAACAACCTGATCTTCAACTGGAAGTGGTGAACGCTCGTTCTGGTTCAGCGTGCGGACAAGGCGCTCGCCACGGGCGAGTGTCCTCTGCGTGTCCGCATCAAGGTCAGATCCGAACTGCGCAAACGCTTCGAGCTCGCGGTACTGCGAGAGCTCAAGCTTGATCTTGCCCGCAACCTTCTTCATTGGGCTGATCTGCGCGTTGCCACCAACTCGCGACACCGAGATGCCCACGTTGATTGCTGGTCGGACACCGGAGTTGAACAGCTTCGGCTCAAGGAAGATCTGACCGTCGGTGATCGAAATCACGTTGGTCGGAATGTACGCGGACACGTCGCCGGCCTGCGTCTCAATGATTGGAAGTGCTGTCAGTGAACCGCCACCAAGCTCATCGTTGAGCTTCACGGAACGCTCAAGCAGGCGTGAGTGGAGGTAGAAAACGTCACCTGGGTATGCCTCACGGCCCGGCGGACGGCGCAGAAGGAGCGACATCTGTCGGTATGCGTAAGCGTGCTTGGTGAGGTCGTCGTATACGCAGAGCGCATGACGCCCCTTGTAAAGGAAGTACTCGGCCATTGCACAACCCGCGTATGGAGCCATGAACTTGATCGGGGCTGCCTCGTCCGCTGGAGCAGCGACGATGATCGTGTTCTCAAGCGCGCCATTCTCGGCGAGTGTTTCAGCAAGCTGAACCACTGTTGCGAGACGCTGACCGATTGCCACATAGACGGAAATCAGGTCGGTGCCCTTGTTGTTGATGATCGTGTCCAGGGCGATTGCGGTCTTGCCCGTCTGACGATCACCAATGATCAGCTCACGCTGACCACGGCCGATCGGAATCATGGAGTCAACGGCCTTGAGGCCTGTCTGCATTGGCTCGGTAACTGGCTGACGCTGAACGACGCCTGGGGCCTTGAACTCTGCCGGACGCATCTCAGTGGTCTCAATCGGACCCTTGCCGTCAAGCGGGTTGCCAAGCGGGTCAACGATACGACCGAGCATTGCGTCGCCAACGGGGATCTCGAGCAGACGACCCGTGCGCTTCACGGTGTCCCCTTCCGAAATTGTCTCCCAATCGCCGAACATTACGGCGCCAACATTGTCGGACTCAAGGTTGAGTGCGAGGCCTGTCACGTCGTTCGGGAACTCGAGCATCTCAAAAGACATGCAGTTCTCGAGCCCGTGAACACGGGCAATACCGTCGGCCACCGAGAGGACTGTGCCAACCTCGGTGAGGGTTGCGGAACCGGCATCTAGTCCTTCGATGCGGCTCTTAAGAATTGATGTGATCTCGTCTGGCTTGATCTGCATGGCTGTTTGGTTCTCGCTCCTGGTCGGCGCGTTGATGGGTGGTCAGGCTGTTGCCACGGCCCGGCGCAACCGCTCAAGGCGGGTCCGGATCGAAGCGTCAAGTATCTGGTTGCCGACCCGGACGACGATACCGCCGATAATTTCCGGGTCAACCTGGCTCGTGGACTGGACATGTTGACCTGTCTGCTGTCCAATCCTCTCGCCGATCTGGCTCAAGGTATTCGGGTCGAGTTCAACTGCGCTGGTGACCTCGACCGCAAGAACCTTCCTCTCACGCTCCCAGCGTTCATCAAAACGGCTGCGAATCCTGTGGATCGCTGCCATCCGGTGACGCTCAAGGAGGGCTTCAAGGAAGTTTGTGATCTCCTCCGACGCTCCAGTTACGGAGCGGTGAAGGCCGTCTTTCTTCTCCTCAGTTGAGAACTCGGGTGAAGTGAAAAACGTCTTCAAATCCTTGTTCTCAGTGAGGGCGTCGTCGAACGTGCCGAGCTCATCGCGCAATGCATCAAGGCTGCCCTTTTCGAGGGCGACCTGGAACAGTGCACGTGAGTAAACCTCGGCGATTTGTTCCACGACTGGTTAGCTCCTCTCCCCGGTCAAGCTCGTGAAATCAAGCTCTGCGAGGGCATCTTCAACCAGCTTGCGCTGATCGTCGGTGTTGAGGGACTTGCGAGTGACCTTCTCGGTTGCTGCGATCGTAAGGTTCGCGACCTCGCTGCGAATGTCAGCAATGGCGCGTCGCGCCTCTGCCTCAATGTCACGCGCTGCCTGTTCCTTACGCTCGGCGATGACCTTGTCGGTTGCCTCACGTGCTTCTGCGTCATAACGCTCGGAGTTCTTCTGGGCGCGTTCAACGATCTCCTCGGCCTGGACACGCGCTTCGGCGAGCCTTGCCCGGTAGTCGTTGAGCAGCGCTTCCGCTTCCTCACGGGTGCGCTCAGCCTGCTCGATCGATTCCTCGATCAAACGCTGGCGGCGGTCCAGAGCATCCTGAATCTTCGGGAAGGCGTACTTCCTGAGGATCAGCATTGTGATGCCGAAGGCAAGCAGAGTCCAGACCATGAGGCCAAGACCCGGCTTGACGAGGAATGTTCCCTCGTCCTTCTGAACTGCTTCTCCTACTGCGAAATAAAGCGTCATCGGTCTATGAGAGGAAGAACGCGATCAGGCCGAAGATGAAGGCGTAGAACACGATTGCTTCAGTAAGCGCGAAACCGAGCCACTGGATTGATGTGATCTCGTCGCGCATTTCCGGCTGACGGGTCACAGATTCAATGACCTTGCCGAAGATGTAGCCAACGCCGATGCCGGGGCCAATTGTGCCCAAGCCAGCGCCAACGCCAAGGGCGATTGCCTTGCCTGCCTTACGGCCGACGGCTTCGTTCTCTACGACTACCTGAGCCGAAGTGTGCGTCACCGCGGCGATGATGTTGGTGATTAGTGAAAAGTCCACTTGGTCAGTTCCTCCTGATGCGGACGGGGGTGGTCAGTGCTCTTCGGCGACGGCGCCGCCGAAGTAGATCGAAGCGAGTGTGGCGAAAATGAACGCTTGAAGCGTTCCGACCAATCCCACTTCGAAGATGTAGAAGGCAATTGCCAACGGAAGAGTGAAGACGCCAACGACCTCAAGCCCAAGCAGGACGGCGAGTCCGCCACCCATGAAGAGGATCAGAAGGTGGCCGGCGAGAATGTTCGCGAAGAGTCGCACTGAGAGCGAGACAACGCGGACAAAGTGGGAAATGACTTCGATCAGGAAGATCGGTGCGACTGCTGGACCGGTGACGCCAGCAGGTACCCATCCCTTGAGATAACGGACTGGGCCCTTGGCCCGGATGCCCTCAAAGTGGTAGGCGAACCAGACCATCAGCGTAAGCGCGAGCGGGACTGCGAGGTTCGCGGTTGCCGCGTAGATCGCGAAGGTCGGCAGGTCAATTCCAAAGACGTTGACCGTGTGTTCCGTGTTAGTCGGCAGCGGGATGTAGCCGAGCATGTTTGAGAACCAGATGAAGAGGAAGAGAGTCGCTACAAAGCTGAACCAGCGCTTGGCTGTCTTCGTGTCCATGTTCCCACCGGCAATGTTGTCCCTCATGACGATGTAGGCAGCTTCGACTGCAGTCTGAACGCGATTGGGCTTCTGCTCCATGCGCTTGGCCACCCAAACCATCGTGACCGTCGTGAAGATGCAGGTGAGGATCAGATACATGACTGCTTTGTTGATCGACATGTCGAAGGGACCGATGTTGATCGACACCCATGGATCAAGCCGGAACTCGTTCTGAGGCTTGAAGTCCTTGTTGACCTCAATGGCCGCCGCAACGCCAGGCGCCGTCAGCAGCAGGGCTGAAACGCCCGTGAGGGCAAGTGTGATTCGACGCCTGAGGGTCACTTGGATTCAGTGTCCTCAAACGGGCGGAAGATCATTTCGACGGTGAACATCACGGTGAAGAGTGCCACGGCGAGCAGCGCGGCGCTTAGTCCTGCCTTTGAACCGAAGATCATCCCGCACGCAAAAATAGAAAGTGCCACAAACCAGCCACGCCCAATTAGTGACCCTGCGAGGAGGCCTACGAGTGTCCGCGCGTCCTCTGTTTCCCGAGCTTTACGCATGGCCCAGCCGCGCACATAGCGCTGGATAATCCATGCAGCGGCAATGATTCCCCACGCGACCATTGGCAGTCCGCCAAGCAGGAACACTGGGAGTGAAATGGCCAAGAAGACGAGGTCAAGTCGGTTTACGACTGCCATCGGATCAGAGGTCCTTAAAGCGAACGATGACAAGAGCTATTCCCGTTGCGAAGCCGACCATGACTCCTGTCACCCCACCAGCGACGGCTGATCCGAGCAGTGTCCCGACACCCAGTCCCAGCGCCGTGCAGATCAGCACCGCGGAGAGTATGAAGATTCCGGCGGAAGCTCCCGAGGTTGTGGGGC
Organism: Solirubrobacterales bacterium; assembly: GCA_026392325.1. Taxonomy (GTDB): domain Bacteria; phylum Actinomycetota; class Thermoleophilia; order Solirubrobacterales; family Solirubrobacteraceae; genus WLNJ01. The sequence goes on from JAPLCH010000099.1 coordinate 15,363, forward strand.
GTCTGCCTTGAGGTGTTGTCATCTGGTGAGTGGCCGTGTGGATGCATTTGGTTCAAGTGCCTCCATAAAAGATCTGACCCATGTCCATCCCAAACCGGACAGCCCAGATTGCGAGCCGCGGAGGCGAGCGGCGACGCATGCTGGGTTCTATCAGACCGCAGCGGCGGCTGTCGTGACTTTGTGCCGACTTTGTGACAGTCGGCGCGAACCCGGCGAAGAAGCGGATCGCTCCAGTTTGGCTCCCCCAGCCCCCCAATGGAAAGGTGACGCGCCGTCACGACCCGGGGCGGGTGCGTTAGCGTTGCGACGCATGAACACACTTGAACCAACTGAAGAGCAGCTCAAAGAACTTTCAGCGGGCCCAGAGGGACCCGTTGTCATGGTCAACCTCCTCCGCTACAAGCGAGATGCCGAAGGCAACAAAGTCGGTCTTGAGGAATGGGCCAAGTACTCGGAAGGCGTTACCCCCATGCTTCTCGCTCTGGGCGGAAAGCCGATTTGGGGAGGGCGCCTCGACAGCG
>JAPLCH010000099.1:15941-33942 GCA_026392325.1 Solirubrobacterales bacterium
ACCTGGAGATTCACCAGCATCGTCTCAACGCGCTCGAGAGTGCCGGCCTGATTGCCACCACCCCAGGAGTCCTCACCTAGTCAGTCTCTGCACGCGCCCGCTCACAGCAGCGGGCGCTGCCAGCCAGAGTTCAGCCGACGATTACAGTCAGGCCCTTCTGGCGCTCAAGTATCGCCCCGCGGACATCCGCTGGGCTTGTGTCGCTGTCAATTGGCAGCCAAGCTGCGCCAGTCTGATCTGCAATACGGCGAAGCCTCTGCGATGCGTCCGGCCCAACTCCCAGACCAGCAAGGCTCACCTTGACTCCGGCCTGCTGCGCGAGGATCAGCACTTCCAACTGGCCCAGAAGTGATTCCTCATCGGTCACGATCGCAACTGGAGCCCTCGTTCGCCCAAGGCGCAGACCAAGAGCGAATGAAAGACCAAGTCCGGGGGTGTCCACTCCCGGGTGAACGGCAGCATCACCAGCAAGCCCAGCAGCGTTGAGGAGATGGCCATCGGCGACAGCGGAGGATTCCAGACCAAGCAAGAGCTCGGCACCCTTGCCCACCTGTGGTGGCCGGGCCGGAAGTCTCCGCAGCGGAGCAGCAGAACGCCGTGCAGAGCGAGAGAAGAAGATCGGGAAGGAGACATCCAACCTGACTGGACCTGACGGCTCTCCAAGAGATGCGGCAAGAGCCGCATCAATCGATGCCTCCAAGCCCTGCGAATCGTCGCATGCGAACTGTTCCATGGCTGACCCCTCCATAAAGGCAGCATGGTCAAGCCCCTGGAATACCTCCTCAATCCGCGGCCTCTTGTTCGGCGGCTGATTCGGAGCAAGGTAGAGCACCGGGGCCTCTGACAAACGGGCCGACGCGACAGCAACGGCCTCATTGGCAACACCGGGTCCAAGCGTGTTGGCCACGACAGCGGGCACACCCTTAGCCAAGCCGTAACCCTCAGCAATCACGGCACCGGAGCGCTCTGAACGCGGAACCAGAAGCCGAACGCCTTCAGTCCGATCAACCGCATCCCAGAGCGGAAGAACCTGAGAGCCCGGGATTGAGATCACAAGACTTACCCCGTGGGCCTTAAGCCTCGCGACCGTGCGCTCCGCCCCGTTCGGTGCGATGCGTCCGAAGAGTGTTTCCCTGCTCATTTCCTCAACGCTCCCAAGATCACTCTGACGTTCGACCGAAGAGCGGGAAAGTCGCGTGTCGCTGCGACAAGAGTGCTCGTACCCATCGCGCCAAGCAGCTTCGTGAGGACCCCATCAAGTTCAGCAAGGATGAGGTTTGCGCCCACGAACGGGATTGACCCCTTCTCAAGGTTGACCTGGACGACCAGTGGCCGCTCACGCTGCTCCTGAGCCATAGCCAGGGCTTGGGCAAGACCGCCGGGTGTGCGGACCTCGACTGCGTCACAGCCATGGATCTCTGCAATCTGAGCGTAGTCAACGGATGGCAGGTCGGTCCCAACTGTGCGGCGCTTGAAGAAGAGGGTTTGCACCAAGCGAATCGCATTCCAAGACCTGTCGGCGAACACGAAAGCTGTGAACGCCTGCCCACGCTCCGCCAGCCCGGCAAGCTCACGGTCGCAGTAAAAGAAAGCTCCGTCCCCAACAATGGCCCAAACCGGACGGTCTGGAGCAGCTTCGCGGATGCCAACCGACATGGCTATTGAAGCCCCAATTGATGCGTGCTGGGCAGGGATCACAACCGGGCGTCTCCAGCCATAAGAGGCCAGCCACATTCCAGAGGCTCCGCCCTCACCAACAAACACCGTGTTGGCAGTTGCAGCTGAAACGATTTCGCGCATGGCCAAGGGTGCCGTGAGGCGATCCCTCTGAGCATCCTTTTCGGCTTCTGAGTCCACAAGCTCAGTCCATCTCGCTCGTGCCTCTGTGAACTTGGCATGCCAACCACTCACCGTCATGACACCGCCGCGCTCCAGCTCCTTGCGAAGGGCCTCGGCAAACTCGCCTGCTTCAGCGATCACCGTGCGGTCAGCAACGCCTTCAGGCTCGGGGCTCAGGGCCACGCGAATAACAGGGGTCCGTACGACTCGCGCGTCAGTCAGGCCAAACCAGTCCGCCTCTGACAGGCCACTGCCAAGGGCGAGAATCACATCTGCTCTTGCAAGCGCCTCGGTCCACGGGACCGTTCCCGCCGCAAGGACAGGCACGTCATCAGCGCAGGCCGCAACGAAAGCCTCGAGTCGGTCAGGTGCCATGCCACTGGCACCGAAAGTGACGCAGATTGGAGCTTCCCAAAGGCGCGCAAGAGAGGCGATCGCCTCAAGATCCGAGCTGGATGCAGCCCCGTGACCGACCAAGACAAGTGGCTTGCGTGCCTCGCGAAGCTCTCCCAGAACCTCAGGAAGGTCCTCAATAGCCTCAAGCTTGGGCGACTCAAATGTCGGCCTTCCAGCAGCGAGCCGTTCCGACAGCGCACTGAGTCCTACCTTCAATGATTCGACATCCGGCAAGAGCACTGCAACCGGAGCCCTCAAGGCGAGAGCCTCAATGCACTCATCTGCAACATCAGCGAGCCCGTTGCTCCCTGCATCCAAGAATGTTCGGCTTGATGTTTCCAGTGCCCCAACAACATGGGCCCGGTCAGCCGGCTCGACTGCGACAAGCGCCACCACAGGCTGCCTGTCTCCACTCGCGGTGACAAGTCCACTTGCCGTGCGAAGCACATCCGCAAGACCCCACGAGACAACAATCGCGGGGTTGCCAGTCACCCTTGCTGCGCCGTCGGCAGCGTGAGCAGCTGCCTGCGCATCCCTCAGGTTCACGAGCCCCGCTAACCCAGCGAGCGACTTACTGGCTGTGAATGCTGGAACGGCGATGCGGTCTTGGGTGTCTGAGAAGGGGGGCATTCAGGAGCGAGCCTAGCGCTCCCGTTGCACAGCACTCCCCTTGAAGCCTCTGATCCGAAGCGCATTGCCGATTACGAACACGCTCGAGAACGCCATTGCCGCTGACGCGATCATTGGTTGGAGCAGCCCGGAGATGGCCAACGGCAAGGCCAAAACGTTGTACCCAAAAGCCCAAACCAGATTCCAGCGAATGGTGGACAAAGTCTTTCTAGCAAGCGCAAGAGAATCACCGATCAGCCTGGGGTCGGCCCGCAACAGAGCAATGTCGGCTGCCTCCACGGCAGCATCTGCTCCACCTCCAATGGCGATTCCAAGGTCGGCGGCCGTGAGGGCCGGAGAGTCGTTCACCCCGTCGCCAACCATCGCGACTCGCTTGCCGTCCCTCGAGAACTCTGAGACAAGGTCAGCCTTGCCGGAGGGAAGCACTCCAAAGCGCACCTCGTCAATCCCAACATCAGCTGCCACCGCACGCGCTGCAGCCTCGCCATCCCCCGTTACGAGGACAACCTCTGCTCCAAGGGCCCGGATAGCTTGAACTGCCTCAGCGGCACCCTCTCGAAGAGTGTCCTCAAGCCCAGCGACCAGCTGGACTTCACCGTCCCATCCTGCGGTGACCACTGCCCGCCCCAGCTCACGCAGGCGGATGACCGCATCCGAAAGATCCTCGGAGAGCAGGAGCCCCTCCCCAGTCAGGTACTCAGGCCTGCCAACCAGCACCTCGACTCCGGCCACCGTTGCCCTAACGCCAAGTCCGCCTTCCTCGTTCACATCGCTTGCCGCCGGGATCTCGTCCATCTCCTCAAGAGCAGCAATCGCCAATGCTTTTGATGCTGGATGGTTGGACGCTCCAGCCCCACCGCCGGCCAGACGCAGCGCCCCATTTCGCCCGATGCCGGAGAGCAACACCAGATCCTCAAGGTGGAGTTCACCTGTGGTGAGTGTTCCCGTCTTGTCAAGCAGCACCGTGTCAAGTCCCCGGCTCGCCTCAAGGCTCTCAGGTCCCCGAATCAGAATCCCAAGCTGCGCACCCCGCCCGGAGGCAACAAGCAGTGCTGCCGGGGTAGCGAGGCCCAGCGCACACGGACACGCAACGACAAGAACGGCAACCGCTGCCGTCAAGGCGGCAGCCGCAGTCGCCCCGCCAAGCAGCCATCCAATGAAGGTGAGGATGGCGATCACGATGACCGTCGGCACAAAAATGGAGCTGACCTTGTCGACTAGCTTCTGGACTGGTGCCTTCCGAGCCTGCGCCTCTCTCACGACCTCCGCAATCCGGCTGAGCTCCGTTTCAGAACCAACCCGAGTTGCCTCCACGACAAGCAGCCCGCCGATGTTGACTGTTGATCCAGTCACATTCGACCCGGGCTCAACATCGACTGGCAGGCTCTCCCCCGTGATGATCGAGCGGTCAACAGCGCTTCGACCTTCCAGCACCTGACCATCAGTGGGAATGCGCTCACCTGGCCGAACAACCAGCCTGTCACCAACGCTGAGCTGGGCCGCAGATATCTCTTGCTCTACTCCATCAGCATCCACAACCCTCGCTGTCGGGGGGACAAGGTCCAGCAGAGCCCGGACTGCCTGCCCTGCCTGAGACTTGGCACGGGCCTCAAGCACGCGACCGAGGAGGATCAGCGTGGTCACGGCAGCCGCAACCTCAAAGTACACGGCGCTAGTTCCGGCAGAACGGTTAAGGGTCAGGTCAAATCCCATTTCCATTCCCGCCTCACCTGCCCCTCCGAAGAGCAGCGCTCCGACCGACCAGGTCCATGCGGCCAGTACGCCGAGAGAGACGAGCGCATCCATCCCAACCACCTTGTGGCGTGCGGCCAGCCAAGCCGCCCTGTGGAAAGGCCACGCACCCCAGAGTGCGACAGGTGTAGCGAGCACAAACGCGACCCAAGCCCAGTGGCTGAACTGCAGCGCCGGGACCATCGAGATCAGGAGTGTAGGAACAGTAAGGACAGCACTGACCACAAGCCGCGGTCCAAGTCCATCTCCCGATGCCATCCCATGGGCGGAATGATCGTGGTCCATCTCGGAGTGATCGTGGTTTGCCGGGCTGGCACTATGCGAACCAGGGCCTTGTCGGGCAGCCGCTGAGTAGCCGACTCCTTCAACAGCCCCAATTATTTCCTCAAGCCCTACCTCGTCAGGGTCAAAGCTGACCCGAGCGGAGTCGGTCATCGCATTCACCGTCGCGCTGACGCCTTCGATCGCTAAGAGGGCCTTCTCAACTTTGGTGGCGCAACCAGCGCATGTCATTCCCGTGACATCAAGGTCAACGGTGGCCGAATTGGCCGGGGAACCTGCGTGCTGCGTCTGTCCCATGAGAGACAGCCTAGTAACGAACTCGGCATTGCTCGGCAAAGCAGGCAGAATTGGAAAATGGCAAGGCGCTCGAGAGAGGCAGTTCGAAAGCAGGCAGAGCTGGTGCGCGCGCTCAAGCGGGACCCGGGCCACCTGCCCGAGCTTGTGATCCTTCACGCGCAGCGCAGTCTCGCATCGGGAGCTCAAGACTGGGGCCGGACTGCATCCGCTACGCCCGCCGCCTCTGCCCGCAGGGCTGGTCGCGCTGCCAGAACAGCGAGCAGGCTTGATGGCTTGGCCGCGGGTACCCCTTTCCTGATTGCGCTCGTCCCCGGCTATGTCGCTTCTCTCTGGGAGCAAGCCAGGCTGGCCCTTCGATTCGCTGCCATGTCTGGCCGGGACCCATCTGCGATGGAGACAGCAGCGGAGATTCTCGTCCTGCGCGGAGTACACCCAGACTCCGCTACTGCAACCAAGGCAATAGAGGAAGCCGCAGCAGGCGAGCGTGAGGATCTGGGCAGCGGAGTGCGTGGCCACATCGCAACCCTCTGGGACCTTGGCAGGCGAATCCTGCTCTTTGCCGCGTTCATTGAGAGTTCGGAGATTGAGCGGAGCCGTCTGCGGCAGATCTTGTCTTTGATCGGCGCTGGGCTGATCTGGGTAACGACTTGGATCCTGCCCCTCACATTCATGTTGCTGATGTCCTGGTCTTGCGAGATGGCGACTCGCAAGATTGACGCCGCAGCAAGAGGCGCCTGGCTCCCTGATTTGGCCACGCCAGAAAGAGAGTCTCTTGCGCAACGGCTCCGGCGGACAGTTGCATTGATCGTCGTGACTGGGATCCCGGTGTTCACACTCTTTCGTGGCGTCCGCGATTCAAGCATTGTGGAACCAGCAGTGGCGGGCTTCGCAGGCCTGATGCTGGCACTGCTGCTGAGCGGGCTTATAAGCAAACGGACCTGACCACTCTCACAGCTGACAGGGCGCTCCGTATCCGGGTAGATTCCTCGGATGGCCGACTCACCTAATTCCGAGGGCATCACGAAGCGCAGCGAAATTGAGCTGAAAATCACGGGTGCCCTCCGCTCTCTGCTTGACGGTGGAACACCTTGGGCATCTGTGACGGTGGATGCGATCACAAAGGAAGCCGAGCTCAAGCGGACGCTGTTCTACATCTACTTCGCTGACAGAAACGCGGTGCTCATCCGTTTGGGCAATCAACTGATCGAGACGACAGTTCAGGGAATCGAAGCTCACTGGCTCGTAGCGGCGGACGGCCCCGACAGTCTTCGCAAGGAGATGGAAGCCTTTTGGAGGACGCAGGAGGGCTTCTCCCCAGTGCTGAGAGCACTCATGGAAGGTGCGACTGTCGACCCAGAGCTCAAGGAGTACTGGAAGACCCTTTCCCGTGCATTCGTTGAGCCGACAAAGCGTCGAATTGAGCAGTTGAGGGAGGCAGGACACCAGGGCACAGATGCAGACCCGGAGATGCTTGCCCTTTGCCTCATCTTGATGACGGAGAAGGTGCTTCTGGAAGGGCTTCAGCTTGGGGGCAGCAGCAATGACGAACTCATCAACGCAGCCTTCGAGCTCTGGAGACTCGTGATCTACGGCAGTTGAGCTCGCACTCAGCAATCCCCGAAACAGTTTTCGTGCTTTAGGTAGTTTCCCGCAGGTAAAATCCGGGTAAAGGGTCTATATTTGCTCTCTATGGGAACCGTCACACAAGGCAAGCGTGCCGCTCATCGTGAAGACGTTGAGCACAGGATCATCGAGGCCCTCTGCTCCCTGATTGAAGGAGGGATGCTCTGGCCAGATATCACCATCGCTGAGATCACGAGTGAAGCCCAGATCACGAGGACCGTGTTCTACATCTACTTCAAGGACAAGTCCAGCGTTCTGCTGACGCTGGGGACTGAAGTTAAGGAAGCACTCCTTGATATCACCCATGACTGGGGCACCAGCACGATGGGCCCCGATGTAATCCGCCGCGATCTCAAGCGATACACGGAAGTCCAAAGGAAGCACGCCAGGCTCACCCGAGCCCTGCGGGACGCGTCCCACACCACCCCCGAGGTGCACAAGTTCTGGAAGGCGATTGCCCGTGACTTCATCGCGCCAACAACCCATCGGATCCTCAAGGAACGGGCTGAAGGCAGGGCTCCAGATGGCCCTGATGCCCAAATGCTTGCGTACTGCCTGATCCTGATGTCAGAGAAAGTTGCCTTCGAGGCGTTGCACGATGGCGGACCAGATTTTGACGCGGTTCTGGATACCGCCCACCAAATCTGGCTCAAGATGATCTACGGGATCTAGTCGCCCTCTCCCGCCCTGTCCGTCCGCACTGCGTCCCACTCCCCAGTTGCCATCTCACGCGAGACCTCTGAGGTGATCTCCTGGTCGGAACGCTCAGGGTTGGCCGCGCTCAGTTGACGGGCACGAAGCCCCCTGAATCCCATGATCTCGAGAACTGCGATTACCTGAACGCTGGCAAGCAGAGCGACCAAGCCGAGAGCAACAAGCACCATTGTCCAGCCAAGGTTGAAGTGCCCGTGATCGTCCGAATAGGGAACAAACCGGACAGCCACTGCAAGAGCAGCAAGAGAGAAAGTCCAGCCGTAGAGGTATGCGACCGTCCTTCTCGGAGACAACCCGATCCTTGCCATTCGGTGGTGAAAATGGTTCTGGTCCGCGACATGGACCGGCCGACCGTACTTCAGCCGTTTGGCAACAACAAATCCCGTATCGAGCAGCGGCACGGCGAGGATCACGAGTGGAAGCACCACAGCAACCACAGCATTGGTCTTCAAGGTTCCCTGAACGGCTACGCACCCGAGCAGCAGACCCAAGAGATTCGCACCGCTGTCCCCCATGAAGACCTTCGCGGGTGGAAAGTTATGAAGCAGAAAGCCTGCTGAGGCACCAGCGACTATCGCGGCGAGAATCCCCGCTGCGGCACGGTCAAGATCGAACGCAATGATCGCAAAGGCTGCCGCACCGATCGCGCAAACGCCGGCGGCCAGCCCGTCCACCCCGTCCGAGAAGTTCACGACGTTCATGAGGGCAACCAGCCCAACCACAGTAAGTGGATATCCAACCCAGCCGAGCTCAACAGCTCCGGCGAAGGGAAGGGTCACATTGTTGACGCGCACTCCCGCTGCGACCGGGATGACGGCGACAAGGATCTGCCCAGCAAGTTTTGCCCATGCAGGCAGCTCAACTGCGTCATCAACCGCCCCAACGAGAGCGATGAGTGCTGCCGCGATCAGAATTGATCGGGTCTCGCCATCCCAAGGAAGCCAGATGACACCAGCGAACAAGACAGCTGCCAGCATTGCCAGACCGCCCAGAAGTGGGGTTGGGCGCGAGGACAGCCCCCTGGGACGTGGTTGGTCAACAGCCCCTACACGACCCGCGAGCATCGCCGCCAGAGGCGTCGTGAGGGCTGCCACCGCGAAGGCGGCGGCGCATGCGAGTAGTGCGTCGGTTGCGGTCACTTTGGGTTACCCATCACCAGAATGCCAGCCGTAGCGGCCGACCGCCAGCCGTCAGGCGACTGGCGACACGTCGAAGGACGCGTAGAGCGGATGCTCCTGAGCCACTGCGGATACACGAGCGCGCAAATCATCCTTGACAGCATCAAAGCCAGGTTGGAGTGCAGTGGAGATCAGATCCCCCACCTCTGCGAAGTCCTCAAGCGTCAGGCCACGCGTGGCAAGCGCAGGAGTTCCAATTCGCAGACCGGACGTGACCATCGGCGGACGAGGGTCGAATGGAACCGCATTGCGATTCACCGTGATTCCAATCTCGTCAAGCCGATCTTCTGCTGCTTGACCGTCCAGTTCACTCTCACGAAGGTCAACGAGCACCAGGTGCACATCCGTTCCACCAGTCAGGACGCTGACCCCATTGCCAGCCTGGAGGAGCTTGTCTGCAATCACCTGAGCAGCCGCAATCGTTCGACGCTGACGTTCCTTGAAGGATTCAGTGCCGGCGAGCTTGAACGCCACAGCCTTCGCTGCGATGACATGCTCAAGTGGCCCACCCTGCTGACCCGGGAATACACCGCGGTTGATATCAGCCTTGAGTTCCTCTCGGCAAAGAATCAATCCACCACGTGGACCGCAAAGCGTCTTGTGGACGGTGCTGGTCACAACATCCGCGTGCGGAACTGGGTTTGGATGCTCTCCCGCCGCGACAAGCCCAGCGAAGTGGGCCATGTCTACGAGCAGCTTGGCGCCAACCTCATCTGCGATCTCACGGAAGGCAGCAAAGTCGAGCTGACGAGGATAGGCCGACCAGCCGGCGATGATCAGCTTGGGCTTGCGCTCAAGCGCAACCTTGCGGACCACATCCATGTCCACAAGGAAGGTTTCCGGGTCAACTCCGTATGAGGCGACATCAAAAAGTTTGCCGGACATGTTGAGCTTCATCCCGTGGCTCAAATGACCACCATGGGCAAGTTCAAGTCCAAGGATCGTGTCTCCCGCGTCCAGCAGAGCGTGGTAGACGGCAGCGTTCGCCTGCGCACCGGAGTGTGGCTGGACGTTCGCGTGCTCGGCACCAAACAGTGCCTTGGCGCGGTCAATTGCGAGCTGCTCGGTTACATCAACATTTTCGCATCCGCCGTAGTAGCGGCGTCCCGGGTATCCCTCTGCGTACTTATTTGTCAGGACTGAGCCCTGGCATTCCATGATGGCTCTGGGAGCGAAGTTCTCCGAGGCGATCATTTCCAATGTGTTCTGCTGACGGCTGACCTCGTCGTCTATCGCGGCTGCGATCTCCGGGTCAATCTCTGAAAGGGGGCGGTCAAGCCAATCTGCTGGCAGGTCACTCATTCGGGGCGTTGCTCCTTCTGGTTTCTATGGCGGCAATTTCCTCAACTCTGCGTTCGTGACGCCCACCTTCAAACTCGGTGGACAGGAACGTGGAGAGGATCTCCTGGGCTTGTTCCGGCGAAATTCGTGATGCTGCCAGGGCGATGAGATTCGCATCGTTGTGGCGGCGGGACATCTCTGCTTCGAGCACATCGTGGGCGTTTACTGCCCGGACGCCGTCAAATTTGTTGGCAGTGATTGCCATCCCCACTCCCGAACCGCAGATGAGCACTCCTCGGTCTGCGTCGCCGCTACCGACAGCCTGGGCAACCTTGGCGGCAAAGTCTGGGTAATCAACGGCTTCGTCTGAGTTGGGCCCCATGTCCACAGGCTCATGCCCCTCAGCTTCAAGAGCCTCTACGAGGCTCGCTTTGAGGGCTACACCGTGGTGGTCTGAACCAAGGGCAACTCGCATCCGTTTTGCTGACGCTACCAGAGCCCTCACCCTCCAGTTCCTAGGCGCGCGGTGAGCTCCTCGCGGTCCATCGCGCCCTCGCGGACGATTGTCCATTTTGAGTTCAGCTCGTAGTTCCTCATGTCCACAACCGTCGATGGCGTGCCGGGCAGCTTCCCTGCATCGAGAACCAGGTCACACCCTTCCCGGATTCCGACAGGGACCTCATCAACTGTCGTGGCATCCTTTTCACCCGAAGGGTTGGCCGAGGACTGGAGCACAGGCCAGCGGATCTCTCTCAACTCAGCCAAGGGACCCTCTAGCAGCGGGACGCGTATCCCCAGCGTGTCTGGAGAGCCTGCGCAGGCAAGTGGGAACCGATGCGCGGGATTGGGCACGAGTGCCGTCACAGGCCCCGGGAAGAGGCGTCCCAATGCCTCTCGTGTCAGCGGGCCAAGCTCATGGACTGATTCCAAGGCCAGTGACACATCAAAGAACATCACTGCTGCTGGCTTGTCTGGCTTACGGCCCTTGAGCGCATAGAGGCGCCTGACGGCCTCCTTGTCGTCCGGCTCACAGGCCAATCCGTAAACGGTGTCTGCAGGGAACACAGCCACTCCACCCACAGACATGCAGCGTTCAAAGGTGCCTGCCTGCTCCTCGGATATCTGATTGTCGTGTTCGCTCATGTTCCCCACTCGGCAGCTCGTGGCTCAACTGTTCCAATGACCACTCTTTGGATCCCGGCCAGGTCATCGCGAATCAGCACATGTCCCCAACCGGCTTCCGCCAGAAGTACGGCCACGTCATCTGCTTGGCCCATTCCGACTTCCATCGCAAGATGGTCTATCTTGCGCGCCGCTGTCTGGTCAATCAGGTTCCGGATCAGTTCAAGGCCCGTTGGCCCGGGTGAAAGTGCGATGTGCGGCTCGTGCTGGGCCACCTCAGGATCCAAACCCTCAAGCTCAACTTGAGGGATGTATGGAGGGTTGGAGATCACAGCGTCGACCCCCTGATCAACCGCATCAAGAAGATCACCTTGAGCAAAGTTGACCGTCAGCCCAAGCCTGGCCGCATTCGCACGGGCGACCGCAAGTGCCTCTTCGCTGACATCCGTGGCAATGACCTCAAGATCAGGACGCTCATCGGCAAGGGCCAAAGCGATAGCTCCGCTCCCGGTTCCGATGTCTGCAACACGGGCACCCTTCGGAAGACCAAGCGCCCACTCAACCAACAGCTCAGTCTCCGGCCTTGGAGTCAGTACCGATGAATTAACCTCGATCTTGAGGTTGCGAAACCAGCGGTAACCAATGATCTGAGACACGGGCTCACGCGCGGCCCGCCGATCCAGAAGGACCTTGGCACTGTCCGCCTCAGCTGCACCAACTGGCGTTGCCGGCAGGCGGATCAAGCCAGCGCGATCCGTCCCAAGTGCATGTGCAACCAGTATCTCCGCGTCAAGCTGCGGAGTGTCGCAACCAGCCGCTGTGAGCTGAGCCACCCCTTCCCGCACCAGTGCGAGTGGGGCAAGCGTCATGTGTTTGCTGCCTGCTCCTCGAGGCGACGCCGCTTCTCATCGTTCTGCAGCGCGGCTGTGAATTCATCCAATTCACCATCGAGTACTGAGTCAAGATCGTGGAGCAGCAGCCCAACGCGGTGATCCTTGACGCGCCGCTCAGGAAAGTTGTACGTGCGGATCTTCTCGGCTCGCTCGCCCTTCCCAACCTGGGCGGAACGGTCAGCGTCAAGGATGGCGCGCTGCTCTTCCATCGCGCGCTCGTGAAGGCGGGCCCGAAGCACGCGCATCGCCTTCTCCCTGTTCTGCAACTGGCTCTTCTCGTCCTGCATGGAGACAACAACGCCGGTCGGCTTGTGGGTGATCCTCACAGCTGAGTCAGTTGTATTTACCGACTGCCCACCAGGTCCGGATGAGCGGTACACGTCAATCTGAAGGTCGCTCTGGTCAATAGAGACATCAACTTCCTCAGCTTCAGGAAGCACCGCGACAGTGGCAGTGGAGGTATGAATGCGGCCCTGCGATTCCGTTGCGGGAACGCGCTGAACGCGGTGGGTTCCCCCCTCAAACTTGAATACCGAATAGGCGCCATGCCCCTTGATTGCAAAAGTGGCAGACCCTTCCCCTCCACCAAGCTCCTCAGTCTGAAAGCCTGACCTTTCGGCATAACGGACAAGCATGCGATGCAGGTCACCGGCCCAAATGCTTGCCTCATCGCCGCCCGCACCCGCGCGAATCTCAACGATCACATCGCGCTTGTCATTCGGGTCAGTCTCGACCATGGCAAGCCGGATGGCCTCTTCCAGGACTTCGCGTTCAATCCGTGCCGCAGCCTCCATCTCCCGGATCTCAGGGTCGTCACCATCTGCGAGAAGCTCCTTCGCTCCAAGTTCGTCGCCAACGGCCCTTCTCCAGCGTCTCGCGAGTCGCGCTGGCTCCTCAAGGTCCGAATACGCCCGACTTGCAGCCTCAAAGGCAGCGCGATCACCGATGATCGCGGGATCCCCGAGCGATGCTTCAAGTTCCCCAAAGCGCAGTTCAATCTTCTCTACAAGCCCCTCGATCATCGAGGCGCTGCCTTAAGCCGCGACTTCAAGACCGGCATTTGCAGCATCGGCAAGATCCGCAGGATCTTCCCCATCAAGAACGGCCTTGAGCGAGGCGATCGCCACGGCAAGCTGATCATGGTCCGGCTCACGTGTTGTTAGACGCTGAAGCTGAAGTCCTGGCCACATCAGCCCGCGAACCCAGCCCTTGTTGCGGTTACGACCAAACCAGCGGATTGCCTCAAACGAAATTCCAGCAATCAGCGGTACGCCAAGGATGCGTGAGAGCACAAGCCAGTACCAGGCGGGCAGTCCGATTGGAGCAAACATGAAGATCGCGATGACCATGACGATCAGGAGGAAGCTGGTTCCGCAGCGTGGGTGAAGTCGGGAATAGCGCTCTGCGTACTTGGGTTCAAGCGGGTCACCACCCTCGTAACAGGCGATTGTCTTGTGCTCTGCTCCGTGGTACTCAAACACGCGCCGCAGGTCTGGCATCTTTGCAAGCACGAGCAGATAACCCAAGAAAATGGTGGTTCTCAGGATCCCCTCAACAAGCCAGAACAGAAGGGATGAATGCAGGTGGTCCCGAACGAGGCTGGTCAGACCTACTGGGATCACAAAGAAGAGCCCCACAGCCAGCAGGAGGGAAAAGGCCATCGCTCCGATCCATGCGGCGCGGCTGAGTTCCTCCTCCTCACCCAGTTGAATGTCAGCGCTTATCTGCAGTGCCTTGAACCCAATCCCAAGTGATTCGCCAAGCGCTACAACGCCACGAATGATCGGAAGACGAAGAACGCGGTGGCGCCTCAAGACCGACTTCAAGGGGAAAGAGCGGATCTCGATCTCCCCTTCTGGCTCACGAACGGCAACGGCCCAGATGCCAACACCACGCATCATCACGCCTTCAAGGATTGCCTGACCGCCAACAGGCGCATCAGTCCCAGCCATAATCCTTCCGTCAGGAAGTCGGGTGGCCCCGTCGGCCTCCCCGCCCATCAGACCGACTGGCTCAGGCCGAGTCGTCGCGACTCTTGGCCGCGCGACGTTGGAAGCGTTCAACCCGTCCACCCGTGTCCACAAGCTTCTGCTTGCCCGTGTAGAACGGGTGGCACTCCGAGCAGATTTCAACCCTGATTTCCGGGGTCGTTGACTTGGTTGTGAACTCGTTGCCGCAGGTGCATGTGACCTTGGCTTCGATGTATTCGGGGTGAATTGCTGAACGCATGGTTGTTAAGTCTAGCGATTGATCGCGAGCGAGGCCCCGAAGGCATTCAAGAGCCTGCATTCGGGCACTAACTGGTCACTTCTTCGGAGACGCCAAGTCGCAACTGATCGAAAGCAGATTGTCCGCAACGGAAGCCTCGGCAATGAGATTGCCCGGGTCAACCTCAAGGGTTGCCAATCCAGCGGCCGGGCATGCCGGGGCATTGATCGTGAGGGTCTGGCTCTTCCCCACCTTCAGCGAGCCAGTCTTCAGTTCACGCCCTCGGGAGTCTCGAGGGAGATATCGCGAGGCACCGATCGTCAACTGCAATGCCGCAGGTCCGGCAGTCCCCTTGCCGTGGTTGGTCACGGTCACGAGGTATCGGAGCGACCCACTAGGCATCATGCTGGATGACGCCGCGGAGATCCTCAAGTCAGGCCGGATATCCGGCTGAGAACAGCTCGTGGAGCGAAGTGTCTGGTGCTTCATCACCCTGCTGCCGGTCCCGTTCCACTGAAAATCAACGTCCATCCGATACTTGGCAGGCGCTGGCAGAGAGTCAACCTGCTTGTTGAATGTCCAATTGCGAACTGACTTGACCCCAACAGCAGGCTCCCAGTCTCCCAGCCGTCCCGCAACGACCAATTCGCGCTCGCTGCCACCTGAAGGGGTGTAGAAGAGATGAAAACGGATCCGCATCGTGACCGTTCCTGTCACAGCCCCCATGTGCGCCTGAACATAGAGGCGCCGGCCGCTCAACGTTGGACTCGTAGAGCACTTCGTGACCTTGACTGAGGCTGGTGCCGCGGCCCCAGACGCTGGTCCGCGTGCACGCTCCGGAAACACAACCGTCGGCCGCACATTGGGAACCTCGTCAAGCGGCGCAGCAATGGCAGATCCCGCAGTCAAAGCGAGCAGAGCCCCGGCCAGAATCAATAAACGCTTCGGCATCTTCACGATTGTTACCAACCCACCGGATTGCCACAAGTTTCGAATGGCGAGTCAACGAACTTCAATGAGTCCGTCAACCCGCCTCGAAAGCCTTCTAAATCAAGTGATCTGGTAAAGCGGACCATCGCCACCTTCAGGTGGCGTAAGGCGTCCACCCTTGGCTGTGATGGCACCACACTGAACACAGTTCGTGTAGTTCACGACTACATCCACGTCACCGGTCGCTGGTGCGTCCTCTGGGATCTCATAGACACCAGCAGGGCACATCCACTTCCATGTCTCAGCAACTTCGCGCGGCACGCGCTTCTGCACACGGATGTGGTTTGGAGCATCGTCACGGGTCTGGTTGCCCGTGATGTAGACGCTGGAGAGCTTGTCGAACGTCAACTTCCCATCAGGAGTTGGGTAGTTCTTCTCCATATTTCCGATGAACATTGGCTGCGCGTCATTGCGATGCAGTGACCAGCGCCCACCGGGGAACTTGCCCTTTGTCGCGATCATCAGGTTGACCAGTGGCCCACCCTTGATCAGACCCTTGGCGAATGGCTGGCGTACATTGCGGACCTCATAAAGGTCCTTGCCGATGAATGAGTCTTCAACGGCTGCCTCGTACTTCTCCAGCGACTCGCCAGTCTTCAGGTTGGCGTAGATCGCCTCAGCGGCAAGAATGCCCGACTGAATGGCGTAGTTGACGCCCTTAAGAGCAGCAGTGTTGACAAGTCCGCCCGAGTCGCCAGCAATTACTGCGCCTGGCATTGAAAGCTTCGGAACGGCCCAGTAGCCGCCAGCAGGCAGAGCCTTTGCGCCCCAGCCAACACGCTCTCCACCGTCAAGGATCTTCCTGACGAGTGGGTGCGTCTTGAACTGCTGCAGCAGGTCGTGTGGTGATGTTGTTGCGTCGGCGTAGTCAAGGTCCACCACGAAGCCGATGGAAACCAGGTCGTCGCCGGTCTTCTCGTCCTTCATTGGGTAAATCCATGAACCACCGATCTGATGGTGCTTGGCACTGATCTTCAGCGGCCAACCGGCGATCGTGTGGATCACCTTGTCGAGTGGCTTGGCAACCTTCCAGACTTCCTTGACGCCGAGCTCCCAAACCTGGGGCTCACGGTCGTCTCCAAGTCCAAACTCACGGATGGCAGCGCCGGTAAGGCTTCCCCAGCAACCGTCAGCGAGCACTGTTGCCTTGGCAACCACGTCCACGCCCGGCTCAAAGTTCCCAAGCTCCTCGCCATCCTTGCCACGGCCCTTGTCGCCGGAGCGAAGGCCCTTGACTTGGCCATCCTCGACCAGCAGCTTTGCTGCAGCTGTCTCGGTAAGGATGTAAGCGCCAGCCTCTTCAGCCTTCTGCTGCATGAAGCGGCACATGGCTGAAACTGAGAGAACCTCGTTGCCGTGGTTCTTCAATGGTGGTGGCGGCGGGATACGGACCTTGGTCTTGCCATTGGGAAGCAGGTAAATGGCTTCCTTCTTGACTTCACCGAAGGCAAACCCTTCCTTGCGCCAGTCCTCACGGGACAGGTCAGGGAAGAGTTCCTCCAGCGGCTCCGGGCGCACAACGGCACCCGAGAGGTTGTGGCCGCCACAGGTCTTCGACTTCTCAACGACGGCAACCGGGACCTCACCCAGTTTCTCCATCGTTTCCGGATCGTCAGCCAACAACTGGAGGAGTCGGTTGGCGCAGGCGAGGCCGGCGGTTCCTCCGCCGGCGATAACTACGCCGACTTCAATCCGCTCGTCCTCCCCATCAATTTCCCGCTTGATGAACTCGCCTGGCGAGTCCACCGGAGGCGGGAATCCAATTGGAGCTACTTTGCCGTTGGCTGACATGTGATCAGCTGCCCTTCTTGGCCTTGAGGGCCTCGGTCAGCTTGGGCATGATCTTGTTCAGGTCGCCAACGATGCCGAGATCCGAGAACTCGAAGATCGGTGCGTTTGCGTCCTTGTTGATGGCAATGATGTTCTCTGAACCCTGCATGCCGACCTTGTGCTGGATGGCACCTGAGATGCCAGCAGCGAGGTAGAGCTTCGGTGCAACCGTCTTACCGGTCTGACCGATCTGGCCTGCATATGGGAACCAGCCTGCGTCGACAACCGCACGGGTTGCAGCAACAGCGCCACCGAGAGTCTCAGCAAGGTCCTCACAGAGCTTGAAGCCCTCTGCTGCACCGAGACCACGTCCACCAGCAACGAGAACCTTTGCGTCCTCAATGTTGATGTCAGCGCCACGCTGCTCACCACGAATGACCATGCTGGCCTTGGTTGACCATGGTGAGAACTCAACAGCGAGGTCCTCGACCTCTGCGGTTCCACCGATCTCCTTGACCTCAAATGCGTTGATTCGGCCGATGATGATTCCCAGGTCGCTCCGGTACTTGGAGATTGAGATCTGAGAGTCACCGAAGATCGGACGCTCTGCAACTGCCTTTCCACCTTCAACGTTGATGGCCGTGACTTCCATGGTCACACCAGCGTTCAGGCGAGCGGCAAGTCCTGCGCCAATCTCGAATCCGAGCAGGCCGCCTCCGAAGAGTGCGTAGTTGTAGCCGTTGGCTCCAACGAGCTGTGCCATTGCGTCAATTACGGGCTGGGAAAGTCCTTCAGGTCCTGTGACCTTGTAGACCTTCTTGGCGCCGTAGTTGCCGAGTGCGGCAAGCACGTCATTGGTGAGGTCGTCGCCACCTACGACAACAACGTCAACCTGTCCGCCGAGCTCGCCGGCAACACGTGATCCCTCGGAGATTGCTCCGAGTGAGTTCTTGTTGATGACTCCATCCTTGTGGAGTGCGTATACGAGAACGCTGCTCATGCGATCAGCTTCCTTTCCTCAAGCCA
>JAPLCH010000010.1 GCA_026392325.1 Solirubrobacterales bacterium
GAGGCGTGAGACTGAAACGCGATTCGACTGCTGGCTCGATTATTGAGCTGGTAGTTGTGATCGCATCGGCTGTGGGGATCGCTCTTCTGGTCCAGCAGTTTGTCGTCAAGCCTTATCGCATTCCAAGCGGCTCGATGGAGCCGACCCTTGCGATTGGACAAAGAGTGCTTGTTGATCGAATTGGGCAACGGCTCGGAGATCCAGATGTCGGAGACATCGTTGTGTTTCATCCGCCGACTGGCGCCGATACAAGCCAGTGTGGCAAGCCCGGCCAAGGCCCTTTCTATGATGGCCCCCTGTCGCATTTCCCTTGCGACACGCCAACGTCGAAGCGGTCTTCCCAAACCTTCATCAAGCGGATAGTTGCTGGTCCAGGGGACCGGCTTTCAGTTCACGGTGGGTATGCCGTGGTGAACGGCAAGCTTCAGTCAGCTTCGTACATCCGCGCCTGTGGTGCTGGTCCTGAGTGCGAACTGAATGAGATCAAGATCCCGGCCGGATCTTTCTTCATGATGGGGGACAACCGTGGACAGTCCGATGACAGCAGATTCTGGGGTCCAGTTCCCAAGGGCTGGGTCATTGGCACCGCATTCGCCACCTATTGGCCACCAAGTCGGGTTGGGCTCTTCTAAGCGCCAGACCCCGGAGCAGCGTTCCGCGGCTCTGTTTGCATTTGACCGGGAGCTCGGAATCGACTGGGTTGTGGGTGCCGATGAGGCTGGGCGGGGATGTCTTGCCGGACCGCTCGTTGCTGCAGCTGTTGCCTTCGACTACACACGGCTTTCGGCGGCGGACCTGCGACGGCTTTCCGACCTGGACGATTCGAAGAAGCGGAAGGGGGAACGGCGGACCGCGCTCTTCCATGCGGTCAACTTTTCCGCGGCGGCTATCTCAATATCGATTCGCCCATCACAAGTGATTGACTCCGAGGGGCTTCACAAGACGAACATCGCCGCTCTTGCAGATGCCACTTCGAGAATTGGGCGGCGTCTTGGTGCGAATCTGACCGATGGATTTGAGGTGCCGCTCCCGTGGGGGGCCTCAACAAAGTTGATCAAGGGTGATACACGGAGTGCTTCAATTGCGGCTGCCTCGATTATCGCCAAGGAAGTGCGCGACAAGTACATGGTGGCGATCGCAGGAGAGTTTCCTGGTTATGGATTTGAGTCCCATGTCGGTTATGCCACACAAGCTCATCGAGATGCGATTGCGAAGCTTGGGCCTTGCAGTCTGCATCGACGTTCGTTCAACTCGAGCTCGTTTGACGGGGCTTCGGCAGTAGCCTGAAATCAGAGGGCGCCTTCAAGACATGTGAGCTTGAGGAGTGCCCCGCTCGCGTCGACTGTTACCCCGACTGCATCCAGCCGGAGATCCACGGTTCCGCGGGGAGCATGGTTTGAGGCCAGCCAGGCCGATGCCATTCGTCTTACCTGACGGACCTTGCGGCTGTCAATCGACTCAAGAGGGTCGACAGGGCCCACAATTCGGGTTCGTACCTCAGAGAAGACAAGGACTTTTTGATACCAGACGATCAGGTCGATTTCCCCTGACCGCGTTCGGACGTTACGAGCGATCAGGGTGTAGCCGAGGCGCTCGTAGTGAGCTTGCGCGAGGTCCTCTCCAACCGCTCCAAGCTTTGCTCTTGAGTGCATGGTGGGGAGGCTAGATGTCATCCCGACTCGTGTTTCCGAAGCTGTGCGCCTAATCAGTCTCCTCATTGAGCGGAAACACAAAGGCCCGGGAGATTGGAATCTGTTTAGGCACAAGTGAGGGTAGATCTCTGGGAATCGGTCCTGTCTCATTGGTGAGGTGCTTGCCCGAGTTACAACCTTCGCCCTTGAGGGATTGCGGCCCATCCCTGTGACGGTGGAGGTTGATGTGCGTCCCGGGTTGCCGGCATTTACGGTTGTGGGGCTTGGGGACGCTGCGGTCCGGGAGTCTCGCGAGCGGGTGCGGGCAGCCCTCCTCAACAGCGGCTTTGAGTTCCCTCTCCGGCGCATCGTGGCCAACCTCGCGCCAGCGAGCCTAAGAAAGGCAGGTCCTGGGTTCGACGCGGCACTTGCAGCAGGTGTTCTTGCCGCGAGTGAGCAGGTGCCCCTGCTTTCTGTGGAGAACACTGGGATCTACGGTGAGCTCTCGCTCGGAGGGGAGATCAAGTCCTGTAGGGGCACCCTTTCAGCTGCCGAGGGGGCTCGAGCCATGGGTTTGAGCAGGTTTCTTGTGGCAGATGAGCGGGCCTCCGAAGCCGCGCTGGTTAGAGGGCTCAACGTTGGTTCAGTCAGAGACCTGCGCGAGCTTGCCGAGGTCTTGGCAGGCGAAAGAGAACACCGGATTCCAGACAGGGATGTTCACGCCGTGCCGCAGATCGATCCGCAGAGCGAGCTTGATCTCTCCGATGTGCGTGGGCAGGATGAGGTTGTCCGGGCACTTCTGATCGCCGCAGCTGGGGGGCACAATCTCCTGATGGAAGGCCCACCTGGGGTAGGGAAGACAATGCTGGCGCGACGACTTCCGAGTCTCCTCCCTCCCTTGTCAGAGGATGAAGCCCTTCAGGTCACAAGGATCCAATCAGTAGCGGGGCTGCATGTTGATCCAAGTCTTGTTTTCAGGCGTCCATTCAGAGCCCCACATCATTCTGTGTCAATGGTCGGCCTGATCGGAGGGGGAGGCATTCCCCTTCCAGGTGAAGTGACGATGGCCCACCGTGGCGTCCTGTTTCTCGACGAGCTGTCCGAATTCCCCCGGAACGTGCTTGAGGCCTTGAGACAACCCCTCGAGGATGGTGCGGTAACAATTGTCAGGGTCGGTGGACGAGCCCACTTTCCAGCTCGGTTCTGCCTTGTGGCAGCAACTAACCCTTGCCCTTGTGGACATGCCGGTCACGGGTCTAGGTGTACCTGTGATCCGCTGACGCCGCCCGCAGGCCTGAGGCCGACCACTTCAGGTCGGAGGCAGAGCCCTCGTCATCGCTGACGAGTGAGCAGGGAAGGGAACTTGTGGCCACGGCCAGAAACTCTCAGCTTGTGCGCTGGGCCTGTGAGCAGATTGATCTGAATTCGGAGGCAAGCGAAAGGCAGCTGAGGGAACACGGATCGGTGAGCTCTGGGGCCCAGGACCAGCTGGAAGAGGCCTACAGCCGAAACTTGATCTCGCCACGTGGGAGAGTTCGAGTTCTCCGGGTTGCCCGAACCATTGCTGACCTCGCTGAAGATCCCTCCGTTGAGGCGGAGCATGTAATTCACGCTCTTGGGCTTCGCGTCAGAACAGCGGGCGTGTGATGCCTGACATTGGCCGAGCCCCATGTGCTGGATGTCTCAGAAATTCGATGGCTCTTGCGCTCGTGGGGCACCATCTGGAGAAGGGTGGACTGCGGGCCCGCCCGTCGGGAATTCTCTCGTTTCCGGCCGACCAGTTGATTGAGGAAGTAGGGGGGCGGCGCAAGGGTGAGCTCCATGCGGGGCTGGAGGAGGTCTTGCTTGCCAGGCAGGTAGAGGGTGGCTCTCATTCGCCGTTCTCGACCGCGTGCCGTCACCAAGGCGCGTTTGAGTGGCCTTCCTGCCTGCTTGAGGATCCAGAGCCCCCCTGGGTGCTCACCGTTAGTGGGGACTCCACTCTGATCGCAGGCACCCCTCCAGGCCGAGCGGTCGCTCTTGTGGGGGCGCGCAAGGCGAATGCCTATGGCCGGTCGACCGCGCGCATGTTGGCGCACTCGGCAGCGGGGGCCGGGTGTGTTGTCGTGAGTGGGCTCGCTTTCGGGATTGATACCGAGGCGCATAAGGGCTCCCTCAGCTTTGGCCCAGGCCGCACCGTTGCCGTCGTGGGAGGAGGCGTGGACCATGTTTATCCCCGGTCAAACGCACGACTTTTTGAAGAGATCACCGCCGCCGGATGCATCGTGAGTGAGATGCCCTGTGGAACTGGGGTTTGGAGATGGTCGTTCCCCGCGAGGAATCGGCGTTCTCCCAGATGACGGTGGTCGTTCCGGCTGCCGGCATGTCTGGGTCGCTCCACACGGCAGAGGCCGCGCTGCTCCGCGGCCGAACGGTTGCCGCGGTGCCGGGACCGATCAACGATCCGGTGTCAGAGGGAAGCAACGCGCTGATCGCAGACGGTGCGCTAGCAATCATTTCGACCGGAAGCCTCGGGGAGGCGCTGGGCTTTGATCAACCCCTTCAGTCAGTCAGTCCCCCCGCCGAACAGGTTGTAACCTGGCGACTCGTTACCAACGGTGGTCTGGCCGACGAGCTGTCATCTGGAGGCCCACGATCTGCTCAGGTCATGTCTGACCTGACCCGGCTTGAACTACTCGGGATGATCGAGCGGCTCCCCGGTGGGGGCTGGGTGCCCATCGGCCACGGCGGCGGCTCGGTAGGCTCCATTC
>JAPLCH010000156.1 GCA_026392325.1 Solirubrobacterales bacterium
CCACACCCAGCAATCTCCAACCACTCTTTCCCGCGAAATGTTTATTGAAGTGGAGAATAACCCACCAAGGCGTGTCCATCCAGAGGGTAAAGCGCACACACGCAATTCGCTGGCAAAAGAAAGCCCCGGCCACTCTGATGAGTGACCGGGGCTTGCAATCAAACCCAGTTGGGCGGCTTCTCTAGCGGTGGCTGGAGAAGGAAATCGCCTGCTGGAACGTTGGGCGGTTAACCCAGCGCATTGTGAACTCTTTTCCTGTTGCCGGGTCATTTGGATAGACCGGGCCGAAGTGCTCACGCTGACTCAGCGGGTTCTCCGTGATGCTCACAACGCTGGCTGCCTGAAGCGCTGCCCAGAGAGCTGCGCGGCATGCCGTGAGGCCACCAGTGCCACCACAGTAGGTCTGGCTGTAAGGACTCTTGAACGTGTCACCAAGGAGTCTTCCGAGGTCCTTGTTCGCAAATCCAACGCCAGTGCTGTTGTTGGTCTTATCCCCTCGGCCGACATGGCCAAGCATTGCTGATGCGTCATCGTGGCTAAGACGACCCTCGACAACAGCGTCGATGATCTTTGGCCAAGCGACGCCCCAGTTGCCGACACCTGACTCGTCAAACAGTCCGTCGAGATTGGTGTCAATGCGGCTGGCATCGTGAGTCGTGATCCACGTATCAATTGCTTGCGTGAACGTTGCTGTCGTTGAATCAGGAGCTGCTGCGGAGATCGTCTTGGCAGTCCCGCTGAGCAGCACGCGCTTGACGTTTGGCCAGCCGTTGATTGCACTTGTGTCTTCGCTGCCGGCCTGGTTCATAACCGAAACCACATCGTTGAGCTTGAGTGTCTTTCCTGCTGTCCGTGTTGTGCGGAACAGACGCTGGAACAGGCCCATGCGGTGGGTGGAGGCGTAGCCCCACTCATCGTCAGCTGCACCCCAACCGTTGGCGGGATGGTTGTTCCAGTTTGTGATCAGAGCAGACGCATTGTCGCCCGCAACTGCCTTCGGGTTACAACCATGCGGATGCGAGTTCTGATTGAGGAATCCCGTCCAGTCGTATCTGCCGGTTCCGAGAGTTGGAAGCGACGAATCGAGTCCAGCAGCGCGGATTGGCAGACGGCCTGACGAGAAGAAGCAGATGTCCTTGTTGTCGACGTAGTGCCAGTTGAACGTGGTGTCGAACTTGTTAGCCGTCGAGAAGAACGTCTTGCTGCTCTTCACCTTGCCCAATGTCAGATCGGCAAGTGCCAGGGCGCTGTATGGCTCGCGGCCACGGTTGGCACGATCATTGGAGACTGCGTAAGGAGCACCAGCAATCGTCACCGTTCCGCTGACTGGACCGTGAACTGTCTCGTAGAACGAGAGTTCACGAGAAGGGTCGCCGCCCTTGGAAGCAAGCAGACCAGCGTCAAAGGTCGTCATTGCCTTGCAGACGCCCTTGTACTCGTAGTACTTGCTGGAACGGGTTGCTGTTCCGCCACCTGGGACGCAGAGCTTTTCCACGAACTGGTCAGTGTTGTCCGACGACGCTGAGGTCAACGACCATGCGAAGTCAGCTCCGCGGCCAATCAGGCCGTATGGAGCAACTGGAGCAACTGCTCCGCGGAAGTCATAGCCGCCACCGTGAATATCAACTTCCATCACGATCTCGGGGTAGTAGTACCCGAGCTGTGGTCCCATGACTGCAAGAGGCTTGCCTGTTGCCGACCTGGAGGCTGGCACAAGGAGAGCGTTCGACATGTAGCGCTTCGTTGGCTCTGCGCCAGGGATTCGCGCGAATGTGTTGTCAACCGAACCTGAGTCAATCACCTTGGAACCAGCGATCGTCGATGGAGTCGTGTTGGTTGGCTGCACGTTGTACGGGAAGGTGGTGTCCTTCCAAGACACAGGCGCATCCAAGTCATTTGAATGACGGAAGTCGCGGTAGATCTTGAGGGCCTGCGCAGGGGTGAAATCACCCTGAAGCTTGGCGAGGAGGCTTGAGTTGCCAACCTCTCCACCGCCACCATTACCGAAGATTGAACCGATGAATGAGAACGCTGCGAACGCATCCTCGACCGTCCATGGGTTTGAAACAGCGGCAGCCTTCTCGTCTGAAGTGCCGTAGGACTTGTACCAAGCGCCTACGCCTGCGGCCCACTGCGTGAAGTCGGCTACTACAGCAGCGTTAGCGCTGCCAGCCTTGCCGAAGTCGGTTACCTGCTTCGTCATGAACGCCTTTGCAGCAGCGCTTGGAGCAAAGCCACGAGCCTGCTGAATAAGTCCGAAGGCGCTGACGCCAGGGACACTGAGGGCGGATACATAACCCGGTCCGCGACCGAAGGAGATGAGGAGACCGCGGTCACGAGCTGCGAGGAAGCCCATCGTCCATGCACCGTCTGTACGGCTGCTGACGTAGACGTGAGGAACCTTCTTGGAGTCGTTGCAGATCCAGATGCCCGCCTTTGCTGGTGGGTGACCGCATTTGTAGCCTGCGGGAGTGACGTTGTTCTGAATCGGAACGAACGCTTCGCTCTTGAAGTAGTCGCCGCTTTGAAGGTTGGCCATCGAGACGTTTCCGCGTAGTGGCGTCAGGGCGTCGTACATCTTTCCCTGATCGACTGAGTTCTCAGACGAGATCAGGTCGCCTGCCTCACCGGCGGTCAGAATGTTGAATGCCGAGTTGGTGGCTGCATAGTCCTTAGCTGAAGCTGGGACTGCTGCAATGGCACCAATGGCAAGTGCGCCAGCGACAATACGTAGAGCGTTACGGATCACGGTTAGTTCTCTCCTCTCAAGCTGCGCCCGGAATGGACGCAGGTCAATGACGAGACCATACACATCTTTTGTGTGACGCGCGCCACACTATCCGAGGTTATGCGCGGAGGCGCAAGTAACGACTAATTAGCGTGAGTCAACCGCGAGGCGGTCACGGTCAGCAGCCGTCGGCTCGCCACCAAGATGGCGATTAACAAGCCTGGCGCACTTGCGTCCCTCTGCGATGGCCGTAACCACCAATGACTGCCCAATTCGAGCGTCACCGCAAGCAAAAACACCATCCACAGAAGAGCTGAATACCGGCGCCTTCAGATTCCCCCGACCATCAAGGGCCAGTCCGAGCTGCTCTACAAGTCCCCCGTGCTCAGGGTGAGTGAAACCAATTGCGATGAGCGCCAAGTCGGCCTCAATAATCTGCTCAGAGCCAGGCACTGGTGTCAGGTTCCTCGAAGAGGTCCCTTCAACTTGGCGGCAATGGACCTTCGTGAGCCTGCCGTCCTCACCCTCAAATGCGGTCACCTCGGTTCCCCACTTCCGCTTCCCGCCCTCGTCCAGTGCGTAAGTGGAAGCTGTCCGCTTGGGTGGCAGTGGCCACGGGGTCAATTCGTCACGACCTGACTCCGGAAGTTCACCGTAAACATCGAGGACAACAACATCTTCAGCTCCCTCACGGAGAGCGTTTGAAATGCAGTCCATTCCGGTGTCGCCACCGCCGATCACGACGACCTTCTTGCCCGAGGCGCTGATCTCGTTCTCGGCAACTCTGGATTCGAGGCCGGCAGCCTTGGCTACCGCCCTGTTGCGCTGGTAGAGGTAGTCCATGGCGAAGTTGATACCGCTGTTCTCACGCCCCGGAGTTTCCATGTCCCGATGAACGCGTGAACCGATCGCAACCACGATCGCGTCGTACTGGTCACGAAGTTCAGCAGCTGAGATGTCAACTCCAATCTCCGTCCCAAAGTGGAAGTCAATGCCCTCCTCCTGCAGCAGGGCAATGCGTCTGTCGATCACAGTCTTGGGCAGCTTCGCGTCTGGAACACCGAAACGCAGAAGGCCGCCTGGGCCCTCATCTCTTTCGTAGACGGCGACACCGTGTCCGAGACGGCGCAACTCCTGAGCAACCGCGAGGCCCGCTGGGCCAGATCCAACAACAGCAACCTTGCGGCCGGATTCATGAGCTGGAGGATCAGCTGTGATCCAGCCTTCCTCAAAGCCCCGCTCCACGATCGAAAGTTCAATCTGCTCAATTGCCACCGGGTCAGCGTTGATCGCAAGGACGCATGAGGACTCACACGGAGCAGGGCAGATCCGACCTGTGAACTCAGGAAAGTTGTTGGTGAGGTGCAGCGCTTCAAGAGCCTCTTTCCACTTGCCCCGGTAGACGAGGTCATTCCACTCAGGAATCAGGTTCCCCAGCGGGCAACCGTTGTGGCAGAAGGGAACTCCACAGTCCATGCAACGTGCACCCTGATCCTTGAGTTCGGCTTCAGGCTGAAGGTCGAAGTACTGGTCGTAGTCTCCAACCCGTTCGCTCGGATCCCTGGCGACAAAGCCAGCCCGGTCAATCCGGAGGAATCCTCCCACTTCACCCATTGCCGCTCACCGCCTCATCTGACTCGCGTGAGGCCGCTGCGGCCTTCTCCAGAACTGCGTTCTTGTAGTCACGAGGCATCACCTTCACAAATGAACCGACCGCAGTCTCCCAACCGGCCAGGAGCCTGCGGGCGACGGCTGAGCCAGTCCGCTCCGCATGCTCGGAAACCATCTCGTGAAGTTCAGCCTCGTCATGTTCTTCAACTGGATCCAGATCCACAAGCTCCGTGTTGCAGGAACGGTGGAAGTTGCCATCCGGGTCGTAGACGTATGCGACCCCGCCGCTCATGCCCGCTGCAAAGTTGCGTCCCGTCGGGCCGAGCACTGCGACTCGACCACCCGTCATGTACTCGCAACCGTGATCACCGACGCCTTCGACAACAGCTGTCGCGCCTGAGTTTCTGACGCAGAACCGCTCTCCTGCCAGACCGCGGAAGAATGCGCGTCCCGAGGTGGCGCCGTAAAGAACCGTATTGCCAATGAGCACGCTCTCCTCAGCGAGGAACCCTGCGTTCTCCGGTGGGCGGACAACGAGTATCCCCCCGGAAAGGCCCTTGCCTGCGTAATCGTTTGTTTCACCTTCAAGGTCAAAGCTCACACCGTTTGCCAGCCATGCACCGAAGCTCTGCCCTGCTGAGCCCTTGAAATGGACGTGAATGGTCCCTTCGGCGAGCCCTTCCGATCCATGCCGTCTGGCGATCTGACCGGAGAGAATTCCGCCAACGGTCCGGTTGACATTCCGCACGCGGCGATCAAGGTTGACTCGCTCACCACGCTCAAGTGCAGGCGCGGCGGCAGCCGTGATCTCCCAATCGAGGGCATCCCCAAGGACAGGGTCTTGTGCGCGAACCCTGTGCAAAGGAGCTCCAGGCTCGACTTCTGCCGGGGTAAGCACGCGGGTCAGGTCAACACCCTTCGCCTTCCAATGGTCAATCGCAGGGTCCATCTCCAACAGATCCGACCGGCCGATCATGTCGTCGAAGTTCCGAACCCCGATGGAGGCCATCAGCTCACGCGCTTCCTCGGCAACCCAGAACAGGTACTTGACAACATGCTCTGGGGTTCCCCGGAAGCGCCTTCGCAGCTCCGGATCCTGAGTTGCGATCCCGACCGGGCAGGTGTTCAGGTGGCATACGCGCATCAAGATGCATCCCATTGCGATCAATGGAGCAGTGGAGAAGCCCATCTCGTCAGCCCCAAGCAGAGCTGCAATCACGACGTCACGGCCTGTCTTCATCTGTCCATCAACCTGAAGGACAACGCGCGACCGGAGGTCATTGGCAAGCAATGTCTGCTGGGTCTCGGCAATTCCGATCTCCCATGGAACTCCAGCCCCATGGATGGAGGACTGTGGTGAAGCGCCCGTGCCGCCGTCGTACCCAGCGATCACGATGTGATCAGAGTTTGCCTTGGCAACACCGGCAGCGATCGTGCCAACGCCGACCTCAGATACGAGCTTCACGGAGATTTCCGCATCCGGGTTTGCGCAGCGGAGGTCGTAAATCAGCTGCTTGAGGTCTTCAATTGAATAAATGTCATGGTGCGGAGGAGGGCTGATCAGGCCAACTCCGGGAGTTGAATGCCGCAGGTAAGCGATGTACTCGTCCACCTTGTGACCAGGCAGCTGTCCACCCTCCCCTGGCTTTGCGCCCTGAGCCATCTTGATCTGAATCTGGTCGGCGTTGGCCAAGTAATGCGCTGTGACACCAAATCGGCCCGAGGCAACCTGCTTGATTGCACTTCGACGAAGGTCACCTGACTCATCACGCGTAAACCTGCGTGGGTCTTCCCCACCCTCGCCCGTGTTCGACTTTCCGCCAATCCTGTTCATCGCAATCGCGAGGGACTCATGGGACTCAGGTGAAATCGAACCGAGAGACATGGCGCCAGTGGCGAACCTGCGCACGATTGAGGTGGCTGGCTCAACCTCATCCAGTGGCACGGTTTCCCCAGTGCTCTTGAACCTCAGAAGCCCGCGGAGAAGAGCCTTCTGGCTTGACTCGCCGTTGATATGAGCGGCCCACTGCCTGTAAGTCGCTAGCCCGTCATCACCCTCAGTGTTGACCGCGTGCTGCAGCATCGAAATTGAGTCTGGGTTCCAGACATGGTGCTCGCCGTCACGACGCCACTGAAGGAATCCGCCAACGGGAAGCAGCTCACGATCACTGCTTGGCCATGCGCGGAAGTGACGCTCCAACGCCTCCTCGGCAAGGACATCCATCCCGATCCCCCCGATGCGAGTTGCCGTACCGGTGAAGTGACGGTCAACAAGTTCGTCATCAAGCCCGACAGCCTCAAAGATCTGAGCTCCGCAGTAAGACGAAATCGTTGAAATGCCCATCTTTGACATCGTCTTGAGAAGCCCCTTGCCGATCGCCTTGACGATCCGCTTCTCCGCTTCCTCGCGGGACAGATCAACTGGCAGCAAGGCCCTGTCGGCAAGCTCGTCAAGCGACTCGAATGCGAGATACGGGTTGATCGCCGCTGCGCCGAACCCGACAAGTGTCGCCATGTCGTGAACTCCACGGGGCTCACCTGATTCGACCACAAGGCCGATCTGAAGCCGTGTGCCCGAACGGACAAGGTGATGATGGATCGACGACGTGGCAAGAAGGGATGGAATTGGAACGCGGTCGGCGCCAACAGCCCGGTCCGAAAGGATCAAGACATTCGATCCTGCCGCTACGGCCGCATCAACCTCAGCGCAGAGGGTCTCGAGCCTTGCGGCGAGACCATCCTTGCCCTCCCACACCTGCCAAGTGATGTCAATGACAGATGACTTGAAATTGTCCTGATCGAGCTGACGCAGGCGCTCAAGCTCGTGGTTGCGAAGGATCGGCTGTGACATCAGCAACTGGTGTGCGTCAGAAGGCTTCTCGTCAAGGAGGTTGCCCTCAGTTCCCACTGCACTGGACAGACTCATGACCACCGCTTCGCGGATCGGATCAATCGGTGGGTTGGTGACCTGCGCAAAAAGCTGCTTGAAGTAGCCAAACAGAAGTGGCTGGCGGTCTGACAGCACGGCAAGGGCGGCGTCGTTGCCCATTGAAGCGGTCGGCTCCTCACCGGCGGCCGCCATCGGGGCGATCACCATCCTCAAGTCCTCCTGCGTGTAACCAAAGGCAAGCTGGCGAAGCCTCAGCGGCTCTTGCCGGGGAAGGTCGGATTCACGGTCCGGCAGATCATCCAAGTGAATCGCAGCGTCAGAGATCCACTTTCCGTAGTCCTGTCGGTTGGCAACATCCTCTTTGACCTCAATGTCATCGAGGATTCTTCCCGCCTCAATATCAACAATGAAAAGCCGGCCTGGCTCAAGTCTCCCCTTGCGGACAATCTGGTCCGGTTCGACTGGAAGAACTCCGGCCTCTGAAGCGAGAACGACCATCCCGTCGGCAGTCTGAGCCCAACGCCCAGGACGAAGGCCGTTGCGGTCCAGTGTTGCCCCGACAGAACGGCCATCGGTGAACACGACAGCGGCAGGTCCGTCCCATGGCTCCATCTTGCAACCGTGAAACTCGTAGAACGCCTTCAGCTCTTCACTTACTCCCTCTCGGCCGTTGTAGGCCTCGGGAAGCATCATCATCGCTGCGTGTGGAAGTGAGCGACCAGACTGGACGAGAAGCTCAAAGACGTTGTCAAGGGCAGCTGAGTCGCTGCCGCCTGGCCGGACAGCAGGAAGGACCTTCTTGATGTCATCACCAAAGAGTTCGCTCTGCATCTGACTTTCGCGGGCACGCATCCAGTTGACATTTCCGCGCAGCGTGTTGATCTCACCGTTGTGGGCAATCATCCGGTACGGGTGCGCAAGCTCCCACGACGGGAATGTGTTCGTTGAAAAGCGCGAGTGCACGACAGCGAGGCGCGTCTCCATCAGTGGATCCCGCAGATCTGGGAAGTACCCCGGAAGCTGAGGAGATGTGAGCATCCCCTTGTAGACGATTGTTCGGGAGGAGAAACTCGCAATCGCAAGGCTCTCGCCCACCTGCTGCTCAATAACACGGCGAATCACATAGAGGCGGCGCTCCAATTCGTCCTGGTCAATGACACTTTCGCCCGCTCCAACAAGAACCTGACGGAAGGTCGGGGCGCTAGCCAGAGCAGTCTCACCGCAGTGGCGACTGTCAGTTGGAACGGTTCGCCAATCGAGGACAACCTGTCCCTCGTCTTCCACAATCTTGGTGATCGCAGCCTCGATCTTCTCTCGCTTGCTGTCATCCCTTGGCATGAAAAGCTGTCCCACTCCATAACGACCTGCCTCCGGCAGTACGCAATCGAAAGCTGAACGGAGGAACTGGTCCGGAATCTGGAGCAGGATGCCTGCGCCATCGCCAGTCTCAGGGTCTGCGCCTGCAGCACCGCGGTGTTCAAGGTTTGCGAGGGCTACAAGCGCCCGTTCAACAACGCCGTGGCTTGGCCCGCCGACAAGCTGGGCCACAAAGGCGACGCCACAAGCGTCATGTTCATATTGGGGGTCGTAGAGCCCGGCCCGGCCGGGTCGCGTCGTGATAGCCATCTGATCCTGCTGGTGGTCGGCGCGGAGGCGCGGGTGTTCAATGAATGAAGTCGAAGTTTACCCCGAAATCCAATTCCGTGGAGATGGGGTAAATAAAGCCGCGGCAAGGCCGAGGCTGATTGAATTACGGACGTGAGCAGCAAAACACTCAATTGGACGGTAATTGGGAGCCCGATCAAGGATCTCGTAGTGCTTGCAACTCCCTCTGGGATAGCCCGGATCGCCTGGGATCAACCCAATCCAGAGGTTTTTGCTGCTTCTGAGGCAGAGCGGTTGGATCTTGGAATCCCAACCTATGAGGGCAGTGAGCTCCTGACGCTGGCAGCCTCACAGCTTCAAGCATGGTTCGAAGGGGAACTCCAGGCTTTCGATCTGCCATTGAGCCCTGACCCCAGAGCGGGAGCAACCTTCAGCTCAAGGGTACTGAGCGCCACAAGCCAGATTCCCCGTGGGCAAACCCTCACCTATGGGCAGATCGCTGCACTTGCTGGGAACTCAGGGGGCGCCAGAGCGGCCGGGAACGCCCTTGGGGCCAACCCCATTCCGATAATCATTCCCTGTCACAGGATTGTCGCCGCAGACGGCCTTGGCGGCTTCGGGGGAGGAAGTGAGCGAAAGCGACTGCTCCTCGAAATCGAGGGCGTCAACGTTCCACCCAGCTGAAAGTCAGGCTGGAGCCTGGAGAGCCTCAACCTCTTCCCGCGACTTGGAACAAATCCGCTCCCTGGCCGGACACCCCTGGCAGACGCCAACCCACGGCTTCTCCGTAACGGGAACCTCGCCGTTCAACAGGGGCGTTGCACGGCCCGCAAGGTCTGACGCAAGCCGTTCGGCATCCGCCTGAGTGAATGTCTGGAAAACCGGTTCGTCTGGCCGCTCCGCGTAGAGGTGAATGACCTCAACCTCTGCCGGCGACTCGCCATTTCTCCGACTGGACAGCGCGGCCAGTGCGTAAGCCTGTCTCTGAATTTCATAGTCCTCAAAGACCTTCGCCTCAAGATCGGGGGCGGCAGCAGCACCGTCGCTGCTCTTCCAGTCAACAACGACAATCTTGCCGCCAGCCTCCTGGGCAAACACGTCAAAGATGCCGCGCAGCGGAACGGAGTCGGATCCGCAGTCGAGAATTACCGCAAAGCCCTCCTCTCGGCAAACGCGGCCCGAGGATTCCTCTATCGCGGCAAGACGAGCCCAAGTGCTGGACTCGAGGACATTCCGGGCAAGGCTGGAAATGTGTTCTGCATCGGCGTCATTAACCGTGATGTCCAAGAGCGCTGCCTCCGCCTTGACCGCCGCGATGTCAGGGAAGTCGTCGGAGAACCCAGCGTGCTCAAGCAGGCCGTGGAGAATGGACCCGCGTTGATTTGGCCTCAAGGATCCCGCTCCGCCACGCCCCGGTTCTGCCGCTCTGGCTTCGGCAACCGGGCTCAACTTCACAACCGTTTCGCTGTACCAGCGGAAGGCACAGCGGCTGGCCACCTGCAGGCCGCTGTAAGAGAATGATGTTGGTCGCAGCGGGACAGGCTTGGGATCCATCGCACCTGGCATGGGATGCATGTCAGGCTGAACGCCAGGCTCAGCCGCTGGTGGCCGCGACCGGGCATGGTCGTCAAGCGCCTGTCCCCAGTCAACGCTGACCTTGATCCCCGCGCCACCCGGATACTCCTCCGACCAAGTCCGATGCCCTTCCGGGTCTGCGAGGTACTTGTCAAGGCCTGACAACAGGCCCGCTTCCATAAAACGGCCCAAATTTGTATTGCTGCCCCCAGCACCGGTCAGCTCCGGCTTGGGTTTAAGAGAGCCACCAAATGAACCAGAGAGAATCAGCCGATCCTCTGGTCGCGTAAAGGCCACATAGGCGACGCGCACTTCCTCAGCAATGTCAGCCTCCTTCTCCGCAGCTATGAAGTCCGCCTGAGCGAAAGTCACTGCGGATGACCCACCGATGGTCTCCCTCCAGCGGAAGAGAATGTTCGCTCCGTCAGCACTGACGGAAAGCACCGCCGAGTCATTGTTGGCTCCCCTTCCGAGATCCACCACAACTGTGACCTTGAACTCAAGTCCCTTGGCCTGGTGGACGGTCATCAGCCTTACTGCTCCAGTTGACCCGCCTTCCGCATCGGCGCCCAGATCCGGCTCAACGACAGCTTCCCCATCCCGCTTGTTGTCGCTGCTCGCAAGCCGGGTGTCCGCTTCCCGCGCAAAGCCTGCCGGGTCAGCCCCATGCTCTGATTCCCACGCAGAAGCAAGCGACTGCATGCGCCTGACATTGGCAAAGCGCCGATCACCAGCTGGAAGACCCAGCAGGTAAAGGTCATAGCCCGTTTCAACTAGCGCAGCCTCAATCGCGTCGGAGATCGAACGCCTCCCAGCCAGCGCCCTCTGTCTGTCAAACCAGATGACGAACTTGTCGCGCACCTCAGCGTCTTGAGTATCCATATCCACAGATCGCAATGCCGTGAGCAGCGGAGCCTCATTGCTACGCGCTTGGGCTGCCACGAGAACAAGTGCGTCGACGGAGAGACCACAGATCGGCGAGTAGAGCAGCTGGAAGAACCGCTCTTCGTGACATGCGTTACCTGTCGCCGCGAGCAGGGCAACCAGATCCGACACCTCCGGTCGAAGCCAGAGGCCTCCAGCCCCTTCGATGGTGGCCTTGATGTTCCGCGAGCGAAGAGCCTCCGCAAACGGCTTGAGGCTGCTCACTGCCCGCCCAAGAATTGTCACATCGGACGCGTCACATTCCCCCGTCTTGATCAGCTCTTCAATGCGCTGCGCGACTGCTGCGGCCTCGGCATAGCGCCAGCCGCTGTCTACGACCTCTTCGAGCCACTCAGGAGGCTCGTCCTCATGCTGAAGGCGTTCCTCAATGCGATCCTTGTCTTCAAGCAGGATCTCCACGGGGCTCTCAACCGCTGGCCCGGAATCGAACGGCTCCAGCTTGACCAGTCCGCTCAAACCCTTGGCGGCAAACGCATGGTTGTTGAAGTTGAGGATCTCCCCCACAGATCTGAAGTTCGTGCTCAGCTCAAACCGGCGCCCCTTCTTCCCCAAGGTCGCGGCCCTCTCTTCAAAAATCGACACTTCCGCGTGACGGAAGCGATAGATCGACTGCGCAACATCACCAACGGAGTAGTACTTGCCTTCAGGCGCAATCAGCGCAATCAGGTCAGCCTGAACGCGGTTGATGTCCTGTGCCTCATCGAGGAACACCCGTGCGAACCTTGCCCCAGCAGGACGCCAATCGTCGGTCCTGCCAGCTGACAGCGCATCATCCTTCCTGGCTTGCAGAAGTCCGCGAGTCAGAAGCGCAAGGTCGGAGAAGTCAAGGCTCCCAGCATCCGACTTAACCTTGACCCACGCTTCGTCATAGAGCTCAACCAAGCTTGCCATCAGCACGAGGTCAGCCCGGGCATTGACAGTCGCAGAGGAACCCTTTGCCAGCGTGAGCAGGTCGTTCAGATCAGCAGCTGTCTGAGAACCCTTGATGTCCCCTGAAGTCCGGTAGGTCACCTTGTCTGGAACAGATCCGATCGTTTCAAGCGAAACACCCAACAGCGCCTCCGCCCGGTTCCTGGTCTCAGCGTTGGAAGCTCCATCAGCCCATTCCTTTGACTCCTCAAGGAGCTCAGCTGCCAGCTCCTGGACCGTCTTGATGTGACCTTCAGCATCAGCAGCCAAGGCTGCCTCGTCTGGGACAACCACTCGAGGGTTCTGTTGCCCACCCGTTCTAAGCCTGGCGTGGACGGAGCGAATGTTCGCTTCAAGTGAGGCTCGCGGATTGTCGTCGTACTTGGCGAGCAGCTCAAACCCAACAGTTCCGTGCGCTGAGGAAAACGCCGCCAAGGTATTCGCCCAGGCAACTGCGGTCAACTCTGGGTCCGTGTCATCAACCACATCAAACCGAGGGTCGATCCCAAGCTCAAGTGAATTGCGCCGGACTATGCCCTGACAGAAGGCGTCAATCGTCGCGATCTCAGGCTCACTGTCTGGAACGGCCGGCCGTGAATCAAGTCCATCGCGGATCTGCAACAGGTCAAGTCGCATGCCACGGATTCGGTCGCGCATTTCCGCTGCTGCCTTACGGGTGAATGTGATCGCAAGGACGCTCTCGGCCTCAAGCTCATCATCAACCACACTCCTTGCCACACAAGCGGCAAGGACGCCCGTTTTGCCACTCCCAGCGCCCGCAACGATGATCGCCTCATCGTGCCGGGCGTCAATCGCCGCTGCCTGTTGTGGCTTGGGTTCGGTAAGCGGCGAGCTCATCGAACCGTCCTGCAAAGCCATTCGTAGCGACAGCCGTAGCCGCTGGAACAGTGGGCTGGGTCTGGCCCCAGGTTGCCGTCCATGATTCCCCGGACCGCGGTCCTGGCCCGTTCCTTGGCTGCGTCAATCAGAAGCTGCAATTCGTCAGGCGTGACTGAGTCCGACTTTTGGTTTCGAACCCCGAGGACGGCTGCCCCAGGCGTGCCTTCAAGGATGGCCCCTCTCATGCGCAGAGACTTGACCGACTCATACATCGAAGCTGCCGGAACACCGCCCAACAGCTGGATGGCTGCGAGCAAGTAAAGCGGCGCCTGAAGCCTGCGGTCCGGATCCCACTTCGTCTGTTCCCAAATTTTCGTGCCGCTCTTGTAGTCGCGGACCATGATCAGTCGCTCGGGATCCTCAATTTCGCCAAGAACGTCAACCCTGTCAACCGTTCCACGGAGCTTGATTCCGTCACCAAGGTCAAGCGGCGGCGTCACCTCGTTGCCATCGTCGTCAACAGTTCCAAACGAGAACTCGGCGTCGATCGCACGCGCAGGCCAGTCACGATCACACTCCTTCTCCAGCCATTGGAGCGAAAGTATCTCTGCCCGCTTGAGAGCAACAGTGGCCGCGAGAGTGTTGGCAGCGTCGGCTCGCTTCTCCTCAATTGCGTCAAGAATCGCCTGCCTGGCCGCGTCCATGACCTTGGGCTCAATCCGACCATCACCCTTCTCAATCGCAGCCTCAACCGCCTTCTGAAGAGCGAAGTGGACGACCGTCCCGCGGAATGTGGGTTCCCCTTCAGGTTCCATCTCGCGCGGGTTGAGGAGGTTCTGACCAAGCCAGCTGAGGGGACATTCGCAGTACGCCTCCAACCTGCTGGGAGAAACAACCTTGTCCAAGCGCTCCTCAATCGTTGCTCGGGCGGCAAGTCCAAGATGGTCAGGGAGCTGGGGGGCAACGGAGGTCTCTTGGTGAACGCGCTCCGCACGAAGCAGCGTCCTCTCTCCAGAAGCCTTGGACGTGGGACGCAAGGCCCCCGCCGGCCTTACGGCTTCCAACTTCGCAAGGTCCCGCATGCTTCTTCCGAGCAGGCGGACGACTTCGTCCAGATAGGCAGACGCCGCAACCTTGGATCCCGCATCGTCAAAGATGCGGCTGACAAGTACGACTGATTCCTTGGCACGGGAGAAACAAGCTGCGAACCGCTCCTTCTCCCCAGCCTCCTGTCGCGCTGACGCGCTCCTCAGCTTCGGCCCAAGCCCTAGATCACCAGCCAGAGCAGATTCCCCAAGGCAGTCAGCTGGCACATCCCCAAGGAAGGGATCCTGTCCAGTCGAGGCTGGGATCAGCCCGTGTTCAAGGCGGTGCACCACGACTGCATCAAGCCTCCGTCCTCGGATCGAGGAGGCGTCGGTAAGCAGCACCGAACCCGGCCTGGAAGCCCCAGTGTCGACATCAACGTCAAGGCCAGCGAGCTCGTCAATCATCAACTGTGGACGGGATCGGTCAAAGAGCGTGGCGAGGTCGGCAGATGCCTTGGCAACCGTGGATACGACGCTCGCATCAAACAGCATGTCCCGTTTCAGCGGCTGTCCACGCTCAACAGAGGCCGCCCGCATCAGCTCATCGGCACCACGGACAAGTGCATCTGCGAAATCCTGATTGTTCGTGTGGTTGGCGAGCTTGGAGATCGTCGCTCCATCAGACCCAGAGGCCTTCTTCCAAGCGGTCAAAGCCTGCTCCCCTGAGGTGACCCCCTTGCGCCGCAGAGCAGCGTCAACTAAGTCAACTTCAATCGCCGCGTCAGGACCAGACACTGCTCGGATCCAGACCATCGCGTCATCTGCTGTGGATGTCTTTGGAGCGAACGCCAAACGGCATGCTCCAAGCAATGCCCTCCCCAGCGTGGTTGCACCGAGGGGCGCCGATTCGGCGCGGGCAACATCAATGCCAGCCGACCGAAGGATTGACTCAAGAAGAGCATCGTCGTCCGCGTTGGGGCGCACGACTGCGATCAGGTCAGGGGCAGTTCCCTTCTCAATCAGGTCAACCACTGCGCCGGCAGCGAGCTCGGAGGCGGCACGGGACCCGGAGCCCGAAAGAATCCGAACCCTGCCGTCATCGTGAACGCTCCCACTCTTGGCCGGTGTGAAAAGTGATGCGCCCAGAGACGCGGGGCTCCCCTCTGGTTCAGCCTCGGGAACAACTTCCTCCTCCGTCACCTGGACGCCACTATCTGCAGCAGCCCGGAGCCGTTGCGCGACGATGTCTGCCACCCCCACCCGACCGGTCTTGTCGGTGGAAAGCGAGACGGTCACAGACGCGGCTGCAGCCAATGCCTTAACCACCTCAGCCTGAACTGCGGTGAGGTCTGAAAAGCCGTAGAACAAGACCGGTTCGCCAAGCCACAGTCCAGGCTCAGCCCTGAGCGCGTCA
>JAPLCH010000120.1 GCA_026392325.1 Solirubrobacterales bacterium
CCCGCCGTGCCGCCCGGGGCATTCACGCTTCGCGCTCAACCCCGCGCGGGACTATTAAGCCAATCGGCAGGCCTGCGGCCCGCCGTGCCGCCCGGGGCATTCACGCTTCGTGTCAGGCGTTGAAGCGGAACGGGATGGTGTCCCGTATTTCGGAAAGAGTTGGAGCTTCCTTGTCCCGATCGGAAACGAGAATGTCCAAATCGGTTGGCCATTCAATTCCGATCTCTGGGTCATTCCAGAGAATCCCGGCTTCAGTTGCCGGGTCGTAATAGTTCGAACAGCGGTAAGTGAAGTCAGCCTCGTCGGAAAGGACGAGGAAGCCGTGGGCGAAGCCAACCGGCACGAAGAACTGGCGCATGTTCGTGTCTGAGAGCTCAACTGCTTCCCACTCTCCGTATGTAGGGGAGCCTTCCCTCAGGTCCACGGCAACATCAAGGACGCTGCCACGGGCGCATCTAACGAGCTTGGCCTGTCCAGGACTAGTCTGGAAGTGCATTCCCCGGAGCGTGCCCTTACGTGACCGTGAATGGTTGTCCTGAATGAAGTCTGCGTCCACTCCTGCCGCCGGCCAAGAGTCCGCCCGCCAAGTCTCCGCGAAGAAACCGCGCTCGTCGCCGTGAACATCTGGCTGGACGAGGACAAGTCCTGACAGTCGTGTGGGGAGTACTTCCATGCGTCGCATCGTAACTGTTTGCAATTTCTGGGAAGGAGGTCGCGACACGGTGTCGAAACCAGAAGGCCTATGGCGAACACACAAATCACTCCAGAGCGCGAAACGCGCACCCTCTCCTCATTCATCGCAGATCAGATTGATGACCTCTCACGTTCACAGCGTGATGTGGCTCAGTACATCGTGGATCACCTTGACGAGGCAGCATTTTCAACAGCAGAAGAACTTGCCCGCAGGGCCAGTACTTCGTCGAGCACCGTGGTCCGGTTTTCACAGGCGCTCGGTTTCGACGGTTTCCCCGAGCTGCAGCAGGCTGCGCGCGAGGAATACCGTCGCCGCCCATCAGAAGGTGGGATGGAGGACTCAGGTCCGCTCTTTGACCTTGACCAGTCTCCCGCTGAGTCAGTAATAGCCGCCGACCACGGGAACGTTGCCGAAACGGCAGCAAAGCTTGACCGTGAATCACTTCAGAACGCGATTGATGCGATTGCAGCAGCAGAGCGCGTAGTTGTCATCGGAATTGACCAGATGGCTTTCTTCGCTTCGTACCTGCGTCACCTGCTCCTGCTTCTTGACCTCCGTGTAGATGTAATTGCGGGAACCTCCCAGGAGGCTCTGAGCAGAATTGCCCGGATTGATGAGAAGACACTCGTTATTGCTCTCTCAGCTGGCCGCGCTCACCCGCTTGTCAGTCGAACATTGAAGCTCGCCGGTCACCGTGGAGCGTCAACGATGGCAATCAGCGATGCAACGCTTTCCGATATCGGCAAGCTCACCCAGCATCGTCTGTGGTGGTCATCCAGCAGTCCGGCCTATGTCCGTTCACACGTTGGACTTCTCAGCCTCATCCAGTCATTGGCTCACGGGGTTTACTCCCTCGACAGTGAGAATTTTGATGACCGGATCAAGGCTTACCGCCTGAAGTAACAACGGCAACAGGAAAAACTTTCTCAAGCGGCCCACCTCGTGTGGGCCGCACTCGCATCTGCTCCGTATGTAGGATGATGACAATGCACGATGAAAGCACTTTCCGAGTAAAGGTCGGCCTCGCAGAAATGTTGAGCGGCGGCGTAATCATGGACGTAATCGACGCCGAACAGGCGAAGATTGCTGAGGACGCTGGGGCATGCGCAGTCATGGCCCTAGAGCGCGTTCCGTCGGACATACGCCGTGACGGCGGGGTTGCCCGAATGAGCGACCCGCTGATGATCAAGGAGATTCAGGCAACGGTCAGCATTCCTGTCATGGCCAAAGCTCGCATCGGACACTTTGCCGAGGCACAGGTTCTTCAATCTCTTGAAGTCGACTTCATTGACGAATCAGAGGTTCTTACACCTGCTGACGAGGCCCATCACATTGACAAGTGGGCTTTCAAGGCTCCGTTTGTCTGTGGTGCGACAAACCTCGGAGAAGCACTCCGTCGGATTGGCGAAGGCGCGGCAATGATTCGCTCCAAGGGCGAAGCTGGAACCGGCGACATTGTTGAGGCAGTTCGTCACCTGAGGACCATCAACGGCGAAATTCGTCGTCTGGGAACCCTCGATGAGATGGAGCTTGCCGTTGCCGCTAAGAACCTTCAGGCGCCAGCAGAACTGGTTCGCCAGGTTGCCAAGGATGGACGTTTGCCAGTCCCAATGTTCTGTGCTGGCGGTATTGCCACACCTGCCGATGCTTCCCTGGTGATGCAGCTCGGTGCTGAGGCGGTCTTCGTTGGGTCGGGGATCTTCAAGAGCGCCGATCCTGCCCCGAGAGCCAAGGCAATCGTCGAAGCAACAACAAACTTCTGTGATCCAGCCCGAGTAGCCGCAGCATCAGAGGGGCTTGGGCAGGCAATGGTCTCCATTGAGTCTTCGAAGATTCCCGAGGGCGAGCTTCTTTCCAACCGCGGCTGGTGAGCGCGGTGTCGGGCCCAGTTGGGATCCTGGCTCTCCAAGGAGACTTTGGCGCACACGCCAAGCTGCTTGAGGGTTCAGGAATCGCGTCCTGTGAAGTCAGGACGGTTGAAGACCTTGAGGGAATCTCTGGCCTGCTTCTGCCAGGAGGCGAGACAACAACTATTGCCATGGGGTTGGAACGCGAAGGGCTCTCAGGGCCCATCCGGGAGCTCAGTGACGCGGGGACGCCAGTCTTTGGGACCTGTGCCGGGCTCGTACTGATGGGCCGGGATCACTTGGGGCTGATCGACATGGAGGTCGAAAGGAATGCGTTTGGGCGCCAGATCCATTCATTTGAGGCGGACATGGTGTTTTCAGAGATAGAGGGACCACCGTTGAGGGCCCTTTTCATTCGCGCGCCCAAAGTCCTGTCTGTTGGGCCTGATGTGGAGATTCTGGCTGAGATTGATGGGGCGATCGTGGCTGTCAGACAGGGCAACAGGACAGCAATCAGCTTTCACCCCGAACTGATCGGCGATCCACGAATCCATCTTTCAGCACTGCTGAGACAAACAGCTACATCAGGGGACCAGCC
>JAPLCH010000096.1 GCA_026392325.1 Solirubrobacterales bacterium
GGTGAGCTTGTCGCCTGAGGTGGATCGGAGGCAGCTACGGCTGTTCCAGAGCCAGTCACATTCGCGACTGTCCGTGGCTTCACGGCCACAACCTTCTTGGGCTTTGGCTTGACATGAACGGTCTTCCGAACGATCTGAACCTCGGTCATCACTATTGGCTTGTCAGCCCATGATTTGGCAGGTCCTGCCGTGTCCCAAGCGCCAAGGGAGATACCTGCGAAAGCAGCTACCGATGTGAGAGTTGCTCCGGTTGCTATGAGTGCTTTTCTGGTGATCATTATTCGCTCCTGGTTAGTGGCCTTGCTCGGTCCACATAGTTTGGTACATCGCCCCTAAAGGGCTTTACAACCTGTGAACAGTGTGCGGGAAAGAAGTAAGAACGCTCTGAGAATTGACTTTTCCAACCCTTTACTCGGGGCTGGGGTGTGTAGAGTGGTTTTACATGGGAGCCATTAAGGGATCCGAAGGACGAATTCTCTTCGTTGAGGACGAGCCGGACATCAGTGAGGCGATGACGCGCCAGCTTCAACGTGCCGGCTTTGATGTCACTACTGCCCGCACAGTCAAGGAGACGCGCGGAATTTTGGAGCACGACGCACTTCCCGACCTGGTCTTGCTTGACCTTGGCCTGCCTGATGATTCGCAGGGCGGTTTGGTTCTTGCATCTGAGATCCGGGGGCGCGATGGCCGCGTTCCGATCGTCATCTTCTCGGCTGACAGCACGGATGAAAGCCGTCAGATGGCCAACAAGCTTGGAGCTTGGGGTTTCATCGTTAAGGGGACTGTCAGTGGTGAAACTCTGATCACTGAACTGAAGAGCAAGCTTGAAATCGCGCACATGATTCAGAGCAGGTCCACAGATGAGGCCCTTGAGCCCATTGACATCGGTGGGCTACATGTTGATTTTGACCGTTATGAGGCCACGATTGACGGTGAGCGGATGATGCTCAGCCACAAGGAATTCGAGCTTCTCCGCAGGCTTCTGGTTGACGCTGGCAAGGTCGTCACGCGTGAGGCCCTGATGGCCGACGTATGGGACGAGAACTGGTTTGGGTCAACCAAGACTCTGGATGTGCACATCGGCTGGCTGCGACGCAAGCTGAACGATGACCCGACTGAGCCCAAGTATCTGTTCACAGTCCGCGGAGTCGGATTCCGCTTCGCATCCGCAGAGGAAGCAGCAGCCTGAGTCTTCGAGCCCGGCTTCTCTGGGCGCTCGCCTACATTCTCGTACTCTCGATCGTTGCGCTCGAGGTGCCACTTGGAATCAGCGTGGTCAACCGGATCAGGTCCGATGTCCGCAATCAGGCGCTTTCACAAGCCGAAGTCGTAGCGTCATCGGCGAACGATGCGGTTGTGCCGCCCCAGTTGGCCAAGCTTGATGGGCTTGTCAAGACCAACGCGGAGAGTGTTAAAGGACGGGTGATGATCGTCAACACCCGGG
Source organism: Solirubrobacterales bacterium (assembly GCA_026392325.1). Lineage (GTDB taxonomy): Bacteria > Actinomycetota > Thermoleophilia > Solirubrobacterales > Solirubrobacteraceae > WLNJ01. Next base: position 1,445 of record JAPLCH010000096.1, read on the forward strand.
GCCTTGTAATTGCTGACAGTGCCGGGCCTGGGCGCACTGGCGCCGACTACTCGACGAGGCCGGAGATTGCCCTCGCGATCCATGGGATTCCGAAACAGACGGAGCGTTACAGCAAGACGCTGAAGCGGAACATCCTCGCGACCGCAGTCCCGATCCTTCACTTTGGCAAGACGGTCGGAGCAGTGCGAATAAGCCAGGCCACCTCTGCTGTGGATGATTCGGTCAACAGGGCCGTGATGGTGCTGATTGCGATCGGCCTCTTGGTGCTTTCCCTCGGGCTGCTCGCAGGCTGGCTGATTGCGGACCAGCTTGCAAGGCCAATGCGCCGATTGGAGGAGACGGCTCAAAAGGTCTATGCGGGTGACCTTGCTGCGAGAGCTGAGATTGAAGGCCCCCGAGAGCAAAGGACATTGGCAGCATCCTTTAACAACATGATTGACAGGCTCACGCAGATGCTTCAGGGCCAGCGCGATTTTGTTGCAGACGCATCGCATGAGTTGCGCACGCCGATTGCTTCCTTGCGGCTGCAGCTTGAGGAGATCGTTTACATCACGAAGTCAGATGAGGTTCAGGGACAGGCAGACAAGGCGACTGCTGCTGTCAACCGGATAAACAGCACGATCGATGAGCTCCTCTACCTCAGCCGATTGGCTGAGCGCACCTCTGCTGCAGAGCGAGTGGACCTTGACGAATATGTGGTCGGCCTCGTTGAGCGTTGGCAGGTCAACGCCGGGGCAGCTGGTCTCTCGATCGAGCTCCGGCCGCCGAGCGGCCGGAGCGATCACTTCTGCCTCTGTGCTCCGGATGACTTGGACCGGGTCCTTGACGCGCTGATCGAAAACTCGGTTGCCTATGCAGCCTCGGGTGGGGTGATCGAAGTGGGTGCTGTAGCCGGTGGCGTAGACATCCTTGACCGGGGACCAGGGCTTGAGAAGGGTGAGGAGGATCAAGTGTTCGGTCGCTTCAAGCGCGGTTCGGCTGGCCGTGGGCGCAGAGAGGGAACCGGACTGGGCTTGGCAATTGCCCGCGAGCTGATCGGAACCTGGAACGGGAAAGTCACACTCGAAAACAGGGCCGATGGGACACAGGGCGCCCTTGCGAGCGTAAGGGTCCCAGACGGGGTAGTGCCAGAAGAAGTTGCGTCGGATGAGCCGACTTTGGAAGGTACTGTGGATTAGATGATCGCCCTTACAAAATCAAAGATTGCGCTGCTGGCCGTGGTTGGAGTCATGGTCGCGGCGCTCCTTGGCCTGACAGTGGAGAGCGTTGCTGGGGAGAAGGTTCTGATGTCAGACACCGCTGCGAACGCTGGCTACCAGTTGGCGCCCAACGGCAAACAGGCAGAGAAAGCAGACGCGACAAGCGCAGATGAGGCCCCCGGAGTTGCCGAGATTGGCCCGGATGGAAAGGTCAGGTTTGTGTCCGGCAAGAAGTCAGGTGGCGGCAGCGGGACATATACCGCCAACAACTCGGGAAGCCGCAAGGGAGACGACTAGCCCGGCGTGCCCGATGGTCATGGGCCCAGCGGTTTAGGATCCTTCCTTATGGAGGAGAACGTCTGGACGCCTGACCAGGTCACTGCGGAAACTACGAATGTTTCGCGCCTGATGTCGAAGGCTGGCTGTTCAGACATCAACCAACTTCGCGAGTGGTCTGTGGCGAACATCCCCGAGTTCTGGGATTTAGTGGTTGATGACCTCGACATCCGTTTCTCGAAGCCGTACTCGGTGACTTTGGACCAGTCCGACGGAATCGAGTGGGCCCGCTGGTTTGAGGATGGGCAGATCAATCTTGCAAGCGCCTGCGTTGACCGTTGGCGGGATGATCCTGAAAGGGCTGACACCACAGCCCTGATTGCCGAGGCGGAAGATGGCAGTGTCGTTGAGCTGACATTCGCCCAGCTCGCGGAGGAGGTTGACCGCCTGACAGCCGCGCTCAGGGCTGACGGCTTCAAGCCCGGTGACTCTGTCGCTGTATTCATGCCGATGGTCGCGGAAGCAGTCATTTCCGCCTACGCGATCGCCAAAGCAGGCGGGCTCTATCTTCCGATCTTCTCTGGATTTGCTTCAGGTGCGATCGCGTCCAGGCTTCAGGACGCGGATGTGACAACGGTCCTGACTGCATCGGGATCGTGGCGGAAGGGCAAACCGATTCATCTGCTTCCAGCTCTGGATGAGGCCTTGGAGTCGTGTCCCTCAGTGCGCCGGGTTGTGGTGCTGCCACGAGAGGGCATTGAGACTCCCTCGCTCAACGAGGGGCAGGGGATGTCATGGGCCGACTTTCTTGAGCTTGGCGATGAGACAGACGGGCGGACGGCACACCCAACTGGCGCTGAGGACCCGTGGATGCTCGCTTACACATCCGGAACTACTGGAAAGCCAAAGGGAGCCGTTCATGTTCATGGAGGGTTCACGGTCAAGATTGCAAGTGAGGCTGCCTATGCCCTTGATGTCCGTCCCGGGGACCGATTCCAATGGATAACCGACATGGGCTGGATTATGGGCCCATTGACAATGGTTGGATCGCATGCACTTGGCGCGGCGATGGTGATGCTTGAAGGGTCGCCGGACTTTCCGACACCTGCTCGGGTTTGGGAGACGGCAGAGCGACATTCCGTGGCGATCCTTGGAATCTCCCCGACACTGATCCGGGCACTCAAGGTCAAAGGGGATGAGTGGGTTCGCGGGAGCGACCTCTCCGCACTTCGCTGTCTTGGCTCCACCGGTGAACCTTGGAACCCAGAGCCCTACCGGTGGCTATCAGACACCGTAGGGAACGGCCGACTCCCGATCATCAACATTTCGGGAGGCACTGAGGTTGGGGCCTGCTTCCTGGCTCCGTACCCAGTGGAGCCGCTGAAGGCGTGTTCATTGGGTGGGTCCTGCCTTGGGATGGACGTCGATGTCTTCGACCCTGAGGGCAATCCACTTCGCGGGCATGTGGGTGAGCTTGTCTGCAAATCACCTTGGCCAGGGATGACTCGTGGCGTTTGGGGCGACAAGACCAGATATCTCGAGTCTTACTGGAGCACCTATCCGGGCATCTGGAGGCACGGAGACTGGGCGATGATTGACGAGGATGGCCAGTGGTTTCTCTATGGCCGCTCGGATGAGGCGATCAATGTGGCGGGGAAGCGTCTTGGTCCGGCAGAAGTCGAGTCGGTACTCGTGGCTGATCCCGCAGTTGCGGAGGCAGCGACAGTCGGAGTTCCACATGAGACAAAGGGCGAGGCTGTCTGGTGCTTCTGGGTTCCCGTTGATCCTGATGGAGACGATGTGTCGGAGCGGCTGAAGGATGCCGTGGCCGCTGAACTTGGGCGGCCCTTCGCACCGTCAAGAGTGGTTCGTGTCCCTGCTCTTCCCAAGACAAGGTCGGCAAAGATCCTGCGGCGGAGAAGACCCGGGTGACATGTCAAGTGCTGAGAATCCGGAGTCGCTCGATGCCATTCGTGCCGCTTTGGACTCGATACGCGCCTCCTAAGTCAGGGCTGAGCGGACTGCGCTGACAACCTCGGCGGCCGTGGCGTATTCCCATGTGCGGCATGCGGTGAAGCATTCCTGATGCTTCCGGAGTACTCGTCGATCACGACCTGTCGTAGATGCGCCCACGACCATCAGGTCAACGATCGGGTCGGAGCTTTGAGTCAGGGATTGGATTGCGTCGAGGGCCTGGGGGAGGCCGGAGGAAAGGATTGGGTCATCCGATTCTCTCTTACGAGTTGAAAGCAGTGGGCCGGATGCGCAGATCAGCAGGGCAAGGCTTGGAACCATGCTCAACGCGGAAAGCGTATTGCTCGGCTGGGTGAGGGAGGCGATCGCGGCAAGGATCGCCAGGAGGACGATGGATGCTCCGACGACTGCCCAGCTCCCAGACCGCAGTTGTGCGCCGAAGCGGCTCTGCTCAAGCGGAGCATCAGGTCGAACGAGCATCAGGACTCTGGGTCCACCAGGAACTTCCCCCTGATGGAACAAGTCTTGGGTTGCCCGCTTTGGGGCAACCAAGGACATTGGTGTCGGAAGGCCGCTCACTTCCAGCAGCCACATGGCAAACAAGGCAACGAGGCAGATGCCTGCCGCTGTTGGCTCGTTGCTCGCCAGGAGGGCAGCTCCTATCCCCAGCATTGCGAAGAGGATCATTACATTCGACCTTGCTGGGCGAATCCACAAGGGGGCACGAACAACAGCGAGCCCAGCCCTGATGATCCTTTCCGAAATCAGATCAGTCGCTTGTACCTCTGCGAGAGAGCATGGGGCGGCTGATGATCCCCGGAGTTGGTTGGCTTTATCTCGTCCCACCAGTTGATCTTCCCAACTCCCGCGAACGGCAGTAGGCTCCGGCCCATGGAACCCATTGATATCGCTTACGCAGGTGCAGCTGAACAAGCCCGGTTGATCAGGTCAGGAGAGGTGTCTTCGTCTGAGGTTGTCGAGGCTTCGCTGGCTCGGATTGATGCGCACGACGGACTCTTGAATGCGTTCAGGGTGGTGCTTTCAGAGCAGGCCAGAGCGGAAGCAAAGGCTGCGGATTCCGCTCGCGGAGAGGGTAATGGGCCACTTCATGGAGGAGAAGCAGAATGATGCGGAAGTAGTCCGACGGTTGCGGGCAGCCGGAGCGATAGTGATCGGCAAGACAAATGTTCCAGAGCTCACCCAGTGGCCGTTCACCGAGACGGAGGCTTTCGGTGTCACTCGCAATCCTTGGAGCCCGGGCCACACTCCCGGCGGGTCAAGCGGAGGCACGGCGGCGGCCGTTGCCGCTGGATTTGCAGGTGTTGGGCTGGGCAGTGACGGCGGCGGATCGATTCGCATCCCAGCAGCCTGCTGTGGGCTATTCGGCATCAAGCCGCAACGCGGGCGCGTTCCGCTGGCCCCGAAGGCCGATGGATGGCATGGACTTTCTGTCTTCGGTCCGATCGCTCGGTCCGTGGAGGATGCGGCCCTCTTCCTTGATGTCGTCGGCGAGCATCACACGGGTGAGTTGCCATTCGTCCAAGCTGTGGGAGCCGACCCTGGGAAACTCAGGGTGGCATTTTCAACAAAGCCTGCCCTTCCCGGCCCGGTCGGACGGGAGCAGAAGGACGCGGTTGCGAGAATTGTTGGGGTACTTGAGAAGCTCGGACATTCAGCTGAGCAGAGTGATCCCAGCTGGGGTGCGGTGATTCCAGCCTTTGTCCCGCGCTACCTGCGTGGAATCGCCGACGATGCACATCAGGTGGAGAACTTTGACGCCTTGGAATCCAGGACGAAGGGCATGGTCAGGTTTGCTGGCTTAATCAGCGATAGGAGACTCCAGAAGGCAATGGACTCTGAGGAGAAGGTTGCAGCGCGACTCAATGGAGTGTTTGATGACCATGATCTCCTCGTTACTCCTGCGCTAGCCGCTCAACCGCTGCCGATCGGGCGATACGCCAACCGAGGCACGATCTGGACCTTCAATGGGGTTGCACGGTTTACGCCGTTCACGGCCCCGTACAACGTGTCCGGTCAGCCTGCGGTGAGTGTCCCGGCAGGGTTTGACTCGGATGGAATTCCACTTGCGGTTCAGATAGTCGGCCCAGCCGGTTCTGAGGCTCTGCTTATTTCTGTTTCGGCTCAGATAGAGGCTGCCAGCCCATGGGCGGATCGTCGCCCCGTGCTTTCAGTTTGAGCGGCGACCACTCAACGGGCGAACTGCTTGAGGTAGCCAAGCTTGCCGCTGCGTCGGGTGCAGCGGAGGTGCTCAGACGGGTTGGCAATCATGGCGAAGTGCGAACAAAGAGTTCGCTGACCGACCCGGTCACCGACGCTGATGAAGCAGCTGAGCGGGCTATCCGCGCTGTGATAACCGAGGCTCGACCGGGTGATGCAATTGTCGGGGAGGAAGGCGGCGATGTCGAGGGGTCCTCTGGTCTCCGCTGGTTGGTTGACCCGCTGGATGGCACCGTCAACTTTCTTTATGGAATGCCGCAGTGGTCTGTTTCAGTTGCAGTCGCCGATGCCGATGGCCCTTTAGTGGGAGTTGTTCTCCACCCTGCTTCAGGAGAGGAGTTTTCCGCCGTCAGGGGCGAACAGCCTCACCTCAACGGCTCGCCTTTCGTGAGGCAGGGGTTACACAGCTTCAGCTCTGATGCGCCTGATCCGCTTGAGGGCGTGATGCTCGCTACCGGGTTCAATTACGAGCGTGAGGTTCGAGTCCTGCAAGGCAAGGTGTTCGAGTCCCTCATCCCTCGGGTTCGCGACATTAGACGGAGCGGGAGCGCTGCACTGGATCTTTGCTGGACCGCGATTGGCAGGGTTGACGCTTATGCCGAGCACGGCGTGCGTGCTTGGGATGTAAGCGCCGGGGCACTCGTTTGCACCTGCGCGGGACTGGATGTCCTCACCTTGGCATCAGGGCGCGGATGGCCAACCGGCATCGTCGCTGCAGAGCGACAAGTGGCTGCTGCTTTGGCCCGGGCATTCGGGGCCGAATCTGCAGACTGGCCAGCCACCTGGATTAGCTGAGCTCCAGGCTCTGCCTGTTTGAGTTCATCCCGAATCGGATCTGATGCGGCGAGTGGGATTCGAACCCACACGCCCTCTCGGACAGCGGATTTTGAATCCGCCGCGTCTGCCATTCCGCCACCGCCGCAGGTGACCCGTCGGGAAGGCTTAAGCCCAAGCCTCTTCAGGCCCGGGCTGAGGCAACGATGTGCCAGCCGGTACTTCTACTTCGACCTGCCATTCCTGCCGGAATGCACGAAGGCAAGCCACGATTACAGCAATTTGCACTGCAACGAGGAGAATTGTAATGAGCCCAAGGACTGAGGCTGAGAGGCCAGCGGAGCCCCATATTGTTTCTGGGGCCGCGTAACCAGAGGCATCCCGGTCAGCCCAGGTTGGGACTGCGATCGCTGAGAGGATTGCGAGAATGATCGCCAGTGCGGCTCCGACTGCAAGTGGCCCGCGGGCCCATTGTCCAACTCTCCAGATGAGCACGGCGTAGATGATCATGTAGCTGATTGAGACCGGAACCTGACCCTCAAGGACCGACCAGCCAAACGCCACAATCACGAACAGTGTCCCGGTTTGGATGGGTGACTTCAACTCCAGCTTCCACGGGAATGACCTTACACGCGGCACAGCGTGAAGGTGTCGGACGCAGGGAAAATCTTGCCCAAATCGGCGAATTGATCAGTGGTTGTGCGTTACTCTCAACAGCATGGTGTCAATCACTCCAAAACGGATCGCAGCTATTCTCGCCGTCGCTGCGCTGGCTGTCGCTCCTGCGGCGGCGCTGGCTGACTCTGGCGGAGACCAGTACTGCGACCCATTCGGTGGGTGCGGAGTCAACGGGGGAAGTGGGTCAGGCGGAGCTCATCACGGTGGGAAGAAGAAGCCATCAGTCTCAAGCAAGCCAGCGCAGACACCAGAGCAGGTTCAGTTCTTGAATCAGATCGGGCAGTCGCTGAGGGACCGGTCGCTACGCGCGCAAGGCCGGGCTGCTGCGGCCTCAGCTCCAGGATCTCCAGAACGGGTCGCCTGGCTCAAGGCTTACAGGCTTTCGAGGACGGGGGCCGTTCTTGATGCGGCGGGCCTCTCTGCAATGCGCCTCGCTATCCCCAGCTCCTGACAAAGGGTAGAATCCCAGTCGCACTGGGGGACTAGTGTATCGGTAACACGGTGGTCTCCAAAACCGCAACGCCAGGTTCGATTCCTGGGTCCCCCGCTTCAGCATCCGGCGGCCGCATACGAGCATTCTGCGGCTATTTACGGTCAGGGAGGAACGTGTTCTTCCGCAGATTGACGAAATGTACTTTTGTTTGTAGCATTCGAATAGCGAGAGATCCTCGCCGGGTCCAAACAGACCCGACGAGGATCAAGCCAAACCGCAGCGGCTACTGCGGCAAGGCGATGATCAGTCTAATGGTCAGAGCCTCCGCGTAGTCGCTGCACCTCTTTCTGGTGTGCGACATTCGGTTGCATCTCAGAAAGCTGTTGCTGCGGTCGAGTTGCTGGCCCAGGGGCAGCGTGCTGCCGATTAGCCGCCAGATCCCTCTCCACCTTCAACTGCCTTTGTCTGGGGTGGCAGAAGCTTGCCCTTCCATGCGGCCTTGGCCCCAGAGTGTCCAGCTTGAATTACCCATGCAGTCGTAAGGCCACCGAACAAGACGACTCCGACGGTCGCAAGCGTTCCGATCCACTTGGGGGAGACGAGTGTCGCGACAAATGTTCCCTTGAACTTTTCCTTGGTCACGACTAGCTCTCGGAGTGCCCAAACGAAAAGAGCGCCCGCGAAGAGAATCGAGAAGTTTCTTGCCATCTCGCCGAGCTGCTGATGATCAGACACGAGCTGTGTCTCGCGAACTCGCTGCTGAAGCCACTCTCCGCTTTGAGACGCGAGTATCGCTCCGATCGCTCCGACAATTCCCAGAATGGCTGTTGGGTAGATGAGCGCAGCTCGCCACTTTGGGATTACGAGACAGAGGAGAACCCCAACCAGAGCGAGCGGCAAGAGCACAACCGGCATGTGGACAAGAAATGGGTGGGCTGGAAGGCCGAATACTTCGTTCAAGGTGTTCTCCGTGGTCAGTTGTTGATTAGGGGTAAGTCTGCAGCAGCTCTATAGGATTTTCGTAAGAGAGGGCCAATAGCCTTCTTGAACGGAGCAATGGCATCGGAATTTTCGCTTCCGGCCCGGGCGAAACGGGCGTAGGATCAGGACATGGATCCGCGCACATTCATCAGACCAGCAGACATCCCGATTGCGAGGCTTCCCCTGGTTGGGGAGCCTGCCCCTGATCCCCCGGGTCCGCCATGGGAGAGCGGCGGTCAGGTGATCTGTTTTCTTCGTCACGCAGGATGTCCATTTGCAGAAGCCACGATCAAGGACCTTGCAGCAAGACACAGGCAGGATCCGACCATCACAGCCGTCGCGGTAGGACATTCGTCGCAGTCAGATGCTGGGACTTGGAGATCAAAGATAGGTGGCGCTGACGGTGTCGTATGCATCGATGACCCGACAAGGCACACATACGCACGGTGGGGGTTGGGGCTGACGAATGTTGGGCACTTCGCGGGGCGTCAGTCGTTGTCCGGGGTTGGGAAACTGTTGGGGCAAGGAGTTCGCAACAGGCACCCATCCGGGACCCGTTGGCAGGGGGCTGGGGCGTTTGCCGTTGACGGGCGTGGAATCATCCGGTGGATGCATGTCCCAAAGAATGCGGCTGATCTGCCCGGCCTTGTCGCTGCGTTCGCGGCACTCAAGGGACGCTGAAGAGTGGGTAGGCTTCTGGCCGCCAATGCGTTGCGGGGAAAGGTTGCGGTTGTCACTGGAGGAGGCACCAACCTTGGTCTTGCTGCGGCTGAGGAACTTGCGGCCAGCGGCGCAAGCGTGGTTATCGCGGGTCGCAGGGGCGAGGTTCTTCAGGCTGCGCTAACGCGCCTTGGAGACAACGCCAGCTCGGTCGTGGCTGACATCCGTGAGGACGAAGGAGCTGCTGCGATCATCACTGCCGCGCTTGAGCGGCACGGTCGGCTGGACCTGCTCTTGAACAATGCTGGAGGCCAGTTCTGGGCTCCAGCAGAGGGCATCAGCACCAATGGCTTCGCCGCTGTCAGGAGGCTGAATGTTGAGGGGACCCTTCGTATGTGTGAAGCCGCGTGGGAGCTTGCGATGCGTGTGCAGGAAGAGGGAACAATCATCAACACAACTGTTTCCCCACACACTGGGATGCCGGGCATGGCCCACACGGGTGCTGCCCGAGCAGCGGTGGAGTCACTGACGCGCGACCTCGCCTCAAGATGGAGCGCTGATGGAGTGGCAGTCATCGCCCTTGCGCTTGGCAGGCTCGCCACCGAGTCGCTGAAGAAGTACCCGGAGCCGATCTGGAAGACGGCCGCTCAGACGGTTCCCCTTCAGAGGCTTGGTGATACTGCCGACTACGGGTCGCTCGTGTCCCTTCTACTCGGACGTGCGGGGCGGGAACTGAGCGGGTCAGTTATCGATTTGGACGGTGGCCTTGCCAATTGGCATGGTGCTTGGCCGCCACCTGAGTCGGGCCATACCGACGGATTGGTCCCGACAGAAGCCAAGTAGTTGGGCCGGGAAGAATCGGGCAACCGCCTGCATTTTTGAATTCTGGCGCTAGGCTCGGGTCGTGTCCAATCTGCGCTCAGGGACCATAGACAGGCTCCGCCTGCCATCTGCCCTAACAGTTTCTCTGGGGCTACTCTTGCTTCTGGGCGCCTCTTTCGCTGCTGCTGCGGATGGCCGGATGGATGCGCACTCCGCTTCATCACTTCCCACAAAGATCTATGTGCAGGGTGATTCACTGACGGTTGACAGCAGCACTGTGTTCAAGTCACTTGCGAAGCCGTCAATAGTCACTCTTGACGCTAAGAGCGGTAGACACGCCTATGAGGGCATTGCAAGGATGAGGAAGGTCAAGTCCTTCCCTGCGGCTGTTGTGGTCGCGCTTGGGACCAATGATGACTACAACGCCTATGGAATTTCCCTGTTCAAGTCTCATATTCAGGCCGCGATGGGTCTCTTTGGGACCAAGCGTTGTGTTGTCTGGGTCAACCTGTTCCAGGCTCGGACGGCGAAACAGATAAAAGCCAAAGTCCCGATGATCTTCACCGGGATGAACGCCTTGCTTGCAAGCATCGAGAGCAGAACCCCAACATTCCATGTGGTCAACTGGGCAAAGATGTCCGGTTCCCACCCCGAGTGGTATCGCTACGACTCTGTTCATCCGACTAACGCCGGCTACCTGGCGAGGGCTAAGGCCACCATCGCGGCTCTCAAGACATGTGGGACTCCCTCCGGGGGAGGTGTGACGCCCGTTGGTTCACCTGATGGCGGGGGCGGAAGCCCAGGTCCTTACTGACCGGCATTAGCCGCCTGTCGTAATCGGTGGCAACGGTGAGGCTCCGTGAAGGCTGAACCGCTTCTCGAGCATCTTGAGGATCACATCTGCCAGGACGACTCCACCATCCGTGTTCAGGTGCTGTCCATCTGGCTCCCGCACGACCACCTGCTTCCCCTGGTAAGTGATTGAAGTTTGGTAGCTGCCGTTGGGAGCAAAGAGCGGATCCGGATCGAGATAGATCACCTGACCTGGGCGCTTGGCTGCTTCTGATCGGTAAATGCGATTGAGGACTTTCATCTGGGCGTCAAGTGCGGGATCCTGAGCAACAGGCGCTCCCACCCAGATGAGGGTCTGCCCGCGTACCTGCGTCATCGTGTCCATCATCAGAGCGACCCTCCGACGGTATTCCCGTTCCCAGGCCGGAGAGCCGAAGGGCTTGGAGAAATCTCCGTTGGCTCCGCCGGTCATGTAATCGGCATTGTCATTGCCGCCAAAGATCAGGACTGAGACATTGGGCTTGACCGTCGCTTGCACCTCTTTGGCGCGCTCAAACCAGTTGAGGACATCAGGTCGTTCAAGCCCCGTGTTCAGGTGACCGTCCGGTTCAGCCATTTCCATCACGCGAGTTTTTGGCGCGACTGCTGAGAGGGCTGCTGCGGTCTCAAGGCTCAAGGAATCTCCTCCCGCGTAGAGCTGCAACTTCTTAGTTGGCGAGAATGCCTGCTTGACCGGGGCAGCGGGGGCATGGCGTTTGCCTGGGGTGAGTCCAACGGTGGCGACTACATCATCCTTGTTCCCGTTGCCGACGAGCCCTGCAATCAGATGGCGTGGCTCGGAGAGGCCCAAGGCGCCTGTGATGTCCACCAATCCTTGAGTCAGTGACATTGCGATATCCCGAGCTGGGGAGTCGGGTTGGATTGAGGCGTTCTTGTGCATTCCGTTGGCGTTGAAGAGACCTCCGACCACGAGTGCAACCAGTGCTGTGGCCATCGCAAGCCCCACGGGCTCAAGCAGCCTGCCCTCCCGCTCTGCGGGCGGGCGAGGTCCTGTGCGGTCAGCCCTCCGGGAGCG
>JAPLCH010000222.1:0-3390 GCA_026392325.1 Solirubrobacterales bacterium
CAAGTAGCACCCTTCCCAAGATCGGTCAGGCAGGACGTGTGAAGGTCTCTATCCAATCCGATGCGGCACTTGCGCGCGGGTCGTACCGGGTCGTGATCAAGGTCCCGAACGGGTTCACTCCAGGGACCACGCCTACCGGGTTTACCCGCACGACCTTCGTTGACCCCTTCAGCCCCAAAGCGCAACCGAACTCCGGTGATGACGGCTCCCACGCCTACCAGCTGACCGGAAAGGCAAGCCTCGTCCCTGGCACGACCACGACGGTCATCGCACCGATAACGCTCGCGCAGATGGGCGACGGTAGCGTTGACGTTTGGGTAGATAACCCCGCGTCCACAGGCGTTGGAGGATCCCAGGAATTCCCAGGTGGCATGGCGGCGGCCTCCTACACCTACGACGCGACCAGTACCCGCTCGGGGATCATCAGCTTCCCAAGTGATGCAACACAGAAGTCGCCTGCCGATTGGAACGTGGATGCGCCCGCGTCGCTCGACATTCCTGCACGTGAGCTGACCGGCTGGGACTCAAGCAAGGCCGCAAACTACAAGCGTCCCGCTGCGCCACTTGACGCGAAGGGCAACTGCCCCGGTGACGTGGCAAAGCAGGACAACGGAGTCTGCCCCGGCCTGACAGGCAGCGGTGGGCTAACCAATGGTTTGGCGCGAAGCGCTCGAAACGGCACTCGTTCCATTCGGGCACATGCTGCCGCGACTACTTGCATGGATGGTCAACTTGTCTACAGCGACATGAACGGAACCCATCCGTCGATTAACGTCCCCGTTGAGGCATGGGACGTCAACTCGACGTGGGACGACCACATAGGGAACGCGATGACCGACTGGAGTGGCAATTTCCACATCTGCTTCAGCAACACGGAGAACAGCTTCTGGGACAGTGGCACAGCTGATGTGCAACTCATCTTCAGAAGCTCCGCCGACCGCTTTAGGGTCGTCAACAACTGCTGCTGGAGCAGCGGATGGACCCCCGGTGGCTACAACATCAAGACTGGGACGCGTAACAACGTGCCGTCCGGAACGATCTCCCTAGGCGCAATGACTGCCTCGGACTCCAACTTCCAGAGGGCCTACCACGCATACGATGAACTCAATCAGGCTTGGGCTTGGTCAACTAGTCACAGTCCCGGGGCCGGTACCTGTTGGAGCAACGGCGACTGCAACAAGAAGACGGTGATGTGGTGGCCTGAGTCCGGAGAATGGCCTCATTACGGCGGCACATGCGCGGCCCATGTGATCGGTGCCTTGGTCTGCCTAGCTGCGGCTGGACCCGATTCCGTGCGCACCGTTTATCACGAGATCGGCCATAACGTGATGGTCGACACGTACGGCTCAATGCCAGCTCACTCCTGCCCGAGCCCCCACTGGGCGTGGGTCAACGAGGAGCGCGGCTGTGCGTGGACGGAAGGCTGGCCTAACTGGTACGCGGCCGCGGTCTCAGGAATACCGGATCTTGACGGGTACCGGATTCCTCCCACGCCTGTGGCCAATGACAACTTCGGATGGGCTAACTACACGAGCGCGGCTCGCGGGGCAAATGTTGAGAACAGGATTGCCTCGGCTCTCTGGGACATTGGGGACTCCAACAACGAGGGTGTTTGGGACCGCATGTCTACTGGAGACCAGGTGCTCTGGGACGCTTTCCGCATCGACAAGCCTCAGGATTGGGAAGGGATGATTGCGGCGCTTTCACAGGAGGGTGTCGATACTACGTCCAGCGACTTCCGTTCCACCCTTTACGGCAACACGATTGACATGGCAAGCAATCCATTTCGTGATCTTCTGACCACCGCCCATTGGGCCTCTAGGACCCTACCTCCGGTGTCAGCTCCGGGGCTCAGCTCCGTCAACGTAGGAGCGACAATGCCGGGGTCTAACAGTGCGACTCCAGTAAACACCAGCAATGACCATGCTTTCTCGTGGTCTCGACCCGGTGCTTCTAACCTCTGCACTGACACGATTGATGTGCAGAATGTCGGCAACTGGTCCCTCGGTTACAAACAGAGCAGTAACGCCTCGACTTTCTCATACAACGGCTTCACCGTTTCTGCTTACTCGAATTCCAACATGACTGGCCTGCTCGCCACGGCTTCAACCGGCGCGACGTCGCTTTGGTCGGTGCCGGCCAACCCCACGACCGTCTATGTAAAGGTTTCCGGGCAGTCGCGTTCGATGCCGGTGCCGGACGGTGACTGGACTCAGCTGCCATCCTCGATGTACAGGATCCGTGCCAATAAGTGCAACCCATTCATGATTGCCCATCCATGGCCGATCATTTCCTCAACCCTGTCCACTGGTGCAGTGCAACTCCCTGCTGGAAAGTCCTACACCGCAACGTGGACTCCGACCGGCAAGAGCTCGACCGGCAAGGCGCAGAAAGTGTCGCTGAGCGTCGGCAGCCAAGGCTGGAGCTCTCCCTGCGTGAAGGACACTCAGACCAGCGTTCAGTGCACGGGGACGACGGTAGGTTCACCGTCGGCCAGCGCGAAGAGCACATCAAGCAACGCGGGTCGCCCCCTCGCGCTCAAGTTCACTACGCAACAGAACGGGATTTACGAGTTTAAGTTGACAACATCAACCGGGCCAGGCAGCGGGACGGTGTCAATCGAGCTGGGCTGAGGCGGTCCTCAGACGGCAGTAGGGGCCAATCTCAAACAGCCAGTTCTCCGTCACGCCCCACAACCTTGGAGGTAACGGCCCGGCCAACGGTAAGGCGATCAAGCTTTAGGGGAAGAAGTCCAGCTGTGAGCTGACAGGGCGCCCTGCCAGCCAGCGTGCCTGTGTTCAAAACTGCCAGGCCCAGTCAGGCAGGGTCTGGTGAGGCATGCGCTACGCTTAACCGCCTAACCGTTCCCCCCTAAGGAGAAGCAATGAGTCGTCGCACCGCAGCCGGTCGCTTGGTACCCATGTTGGTCGTCTTGTCAGCCGCCGCGTTCGCGCCGACAGCCCAGGCCGCAGCATTCGACACGTTCTCGTCGACCGGCAGCCTTACGGTTGCCCGCTGGTTCGGAGCCTCAATCCTCCTGAACAACGGCAAGGTGTTGATCACCGCCAATTCCAACGGTTCGGGCTCAATGGCGAGCAGCGAACTGTATGACCCGGCTTCCGGCCTGTTTAGCCTCACGGGCAGTCTCAGCACCAAGCGTGAGGACCCGACGGTGACACTGCTGGGCAACGGCAAGGTCCTGCTTGCCGGCGGCTACAACAACTTCACCTACCTGAGTGGTTCCGAGGTCTACGACCCGGCAACCGGTCTGTTCATCGCCACCGGGAACATGGTCGCAGGGCGCAGCGCCGCGTCAGCGGCCCTGCTGGCCAACGGAAAGGTTCTGATTGCAGGCGGCGGGAACTCCGATGGTTACCTCAAGAGCGCCGA
>JAPLCH010000222.1:3398-7481 GCA_026392325.1 Solirubrobacterales bacterium
CGGGACTTTCACCGCCACGGGAAGCATGGCCAGGGTTCGGTCAACCGACACAGCAACTCGCCTGAAGAACGGCAATGTGTTGATCTCGGGAGGCAAGAACTCCGACGTGCCCTTGCTCGGCACTGAGCTCTACAACACGGCCAACGGCACATTCACCTCAACCGGAGATATGAGCGCGCCCCACATTTACGGTGTGACGAGCCTCCTGGCCAACGGGAAGGTCCTGATCGCGGGTGGCTGCTTCGCCGACTACTCAAACACGACGGTAGCCGAGCTCTACGACCCTTCCAAGGGGACTTTCAAGGCCACTGGGAGCCTGACCCCGGGGCTTAACTCGGCGTCGTCAGCGCAGCTGCCCAATGGCAAGGTTCTGATTGTTGGTGGCTACGACGGCACCTCCGACGTAACCACTGCCAAGCTGTACGACCCAGCAACCGGCGTATTCAGCACTTCTGCTGGGAGGCTTACCGATGCCCGCGACAGTGCCCGAGCCGTCATGTTGAAGACCGGCAAGGTCCTGATCGCAGGTGGCGGCAATGATGGCACGGCCCTCACGAGCGCTGAGCTCTACACGCCAACGCCCCCAGCGAAGCCGGGCAAGCCTGTAGTGAAGTGGGCAACGAACAAGAAGAAGCGCCTTGTCACCGCGACCGTAAATCTTGTCAACGGCACGACGTACAAGCTGACGGCCAAGCTCGGTCGCAAGACCAAGAACGGCAAGTGCAAGACCAAGGGAGCCAAGGTCGTTTGCACGCTTGCTCCTGGTAAGGGAAAGTGGAAGTTCTCCATCACGCCCCACAACCTTGGCGGCAACGGCCCAGCCAACGGTAAGGCGATCAAGCTTTAGGCAGCAGAGCCTCTCTGCCCCGGGAGGACAGCTCCCGAGTGGCAGAAGAGCCTGGTGGCAGCCCTGCCCGCACGTGCCTGGTTGCCGACGCTGGCCTTCGCAGCTGGGGGAGGGCCGCCACCAGGAGGTCCACCGCCGCCCATGTTGGGCATGGTCGTAAGCAGCGACTTGTCGACTTTTCCGTGGAAGCAGCGGATTGAGGATTGGGCGGATGCAGCTGTGGTCAACACGTAGTGGTAGGTGCCCTTGGGGAACTCGGGAGTAGCGCTCTTGATCCCGTTGCACTTGTCGAGGGAAGAGAGCGCGACGGTCTTGCCGTGAATGTCCCGCTGGCCGTAAATCGGATAGCCGTCGAACGCAAGGCCAATGATGTGGGAAGGACCAGCGGCAGTGTCAACTTGGGATTTCACGCAAGCCGGGAGTCCGTGGTAGTGGTACCAACCATCTGGTCCGGGATGACCGGAGCAGGAGTCAACAAACCAGACCCTCGTTCCATTTGTTCCCGCAAGAGAGAAGTTGTTTGCCATGGCGACGGTTGAACCATCACCCTCGTATGGGTTGAATAGGACTGAACCGGAGATCATCGGTCCGATCGAACCCAATGGGGTGGCCGTCGTCTTGGAGGACCAGGTTGGCTTCAATGGGATCGAATAATCGAACGAGGTCGCCTTGGTCGGGTCGTTGACAATGTGGGCAGTTGAGGCATTGGGAACCACAATGCCGGCGTTAGGCAGCGCATACTGAGCATCCCTTGAGTGGTTTGGAAGGCCATTGGACTTGAGTCGCACCTTGGTCGAGGTGTAGGTAACCGTGACGTTCTTTCCCCACTTGGCTGCCTTGACGCCGGTCGCTGTCGCGGCTGTGGTCGCCTTGCTTGTTTCCCCAGAGGCTGAGGCGCCTCCACATGCGGCTAGGACTGCGGCTGCAAGGGAGACGGCTGCGAGTGAGAGCAGGCCGCGACGGAAGGTGACTTCAGGTGTAGTTATGTTCATGGACCGGAGAATCCCAAGTGCAGGTAAGAGCCGGGTTAGAGTTTGCTCACAGGTGTGAGGGGACCTGTTACCCCGATTGGGTTTCGGTTCGCATGCGAGCACAACGCAGCTGCAAGCGCCCGCTCTGCGTGGTGGAGGACCCAGCGCCTAGCAGATTGCACTTGACGGATTCCAATCACGAGACAGAGTGGGTTCGTGTTCATGTCACTAGCAGACGGCTTCCCGTCTAATCCAAGTCGGTTTCAATGATCGGCCGGAATTCTGCCGCGGTGTTACTCGTTGCTCTGGCTGCCGCTGCGACAACTGGTTGCGGCACCACCTCAGATGGCCTCAGCAACAGTCAGATCAAGGCACTCAACGCTCGTGTAACAACCTTCCTCACAGGCTTGAACGGTGCCAACGCGGCGATTGCCGCCTGCAAGAGCAAGGGGGGAGACCTGGAGCAGCGCAGCAAGTGTGTGGGCAGTGCCCTCGATGACGCGGCCGGACACGTGGATGACCTCGCGTCCTACAGCGACGGACTTGCAGCATCGACCGGTGGGAAATGCCAGAAGACGCTCACGCTCTTCAGCAAGACGCTGACAGCGCAAGCCAGACTGTTCTCCAACGCCGCCGACCAAGCCCGGTCCCAACAGATCAAAGCGTTCATGAAGTCAATGAATGGCATCCGCCCGGCAACCATTAGCGCAATAGCCAGGAGCGTCGAGAAGGAATGCGGCTGAGTTTGGGTTTGACCGCAATGCCGTAGCGTTGCGGTTGTAATGAGCTCACCAGCCGCAGTTGACATCGCCCGCATCACGATTGACACCTCACGGGAGACGCAGTTGATCCTGATGTTGCTTGCGTCATTCCTGATCACATTCCTTGCAACACGCTTCTGGGTTCGGATGCAGCGCAGCGGCCCAGCCTGGTGGCCCAAGAGCCTCACTACGGGGGACACACATGTGCACCATCTGGTGCCGGGGATCTTCCTAGTACTCATCTCCGGATTCCTAGGGATAGCAACACACCCCGGGTCACCGGGAACGCAGTTGATCGCGATCGCCTTTGGTGCTGGGGCAGCGCTCACCCTCGACAAGTACGCCCTCTGGCTGCACTTGGACGATGTCTACTGGGCGGAAGAAGGAAGGCAGTCCGTGGACGTGATCGTTGTCGCACTCTTCTTCGGGCTCTTCGTGCTGATCGGCAGCTCCCCCTTTGGAGCTGGCAACGGGGGAGGCGGTTGGGTTGTATTCGCCGCCGTCCTGGTTGACGTTGTTGGAGTCATCCTGTCAGCCCTGAAAGGCAAGGGCTACATGGCCGGCTTTGGAATCTTCATACCCGGCGTTGGGCTGATAGGCGGCTTCAGGGCAGCTCGACCAGGCTCCTGGTGGGCAAACCGCTTCTATGACAAACACCCAGACCGGCTTGAGAAAGGACGCCGTCGGTTCTCACGCTGGAGTGCGCGACGCACACGTTGGTGGGACTTGGTCGGCGGTCAGCACGGGGAGAAGCCCGGCGACGACTGATCTCGGTTTAGGAGTTGAGCCCCCAGATAGGGCCAATGCCGAGGGGATTGGAATCAGAAGTCGCTTGCAGGGAGGTCTCAATCAACTGCCTTGCGACCGATGAGGGCGGTGTTACCCTCAACTTTGCGTCCGGCATCACAGGATCACCACCCGAGCAGAGACACCTTGATCCCCCGAATCAAACTACCCCGCAGCATTCTCGCGTTAACCATCGTTGCGACTGCCATGGTTGCTCCGGCCGCTCAGGCCCAGCCCTACAGCACCTTTGCGGCTACAGGAAGCCTCCACACAGCGCGTGACCATGCCACTGCCACGCTTCTCAAGAATGGTTTGGTCCTGATTGTTGGAGGAACAGGAGCGACGGGACCGGTTGCAAGTGCAGAACTTTTTGACCCAGCCACTGGAAAATTCACAGAGACCGGCCCACTCGCCACAGGCCGTTACAACGCAACCGCAACCCTGCTGCCGGGGGGCAAGGTTCTGATCGTTGGGGGTTATGACGATTCGAATCGACTGGCTGGCGGTGAACTCTACGATCCGTCCTCTGGAACCTTCACGCCAACAACGGGATCGCTCGTAACCGGTCGAGACCGAGCGACTGCGACCCTGCTTCGAAACGGGAAGGTTCTGCTTGCCGGCGGGTATGACGGAACCAGTCGACTTGCGAGTGTTGAGATCTACGATCCATCCACCGGTCAATTCACACCCACGGCAGACATGCACGAGGGTCGCCAGC
>JAPLCH010000086.1:0-4958 GCA_026392325.1 Solirubrobacterales bacterium
GGTTGTTGTGGTTGACGAGTCAACTGACGGAACCGCGGAGATAGCCGAGCGGATGGGAGCCGAGGTTCACACCCAGTCCAACCTGATGGCCGACTTCGGTCCAGTCCTGGGTAAGGGCGACGCAATGTGGCGGGCTCTGAGCGTGGCGACTGGTGACATTGTCTGTTTCCTGGACGCGGACTCCGAAAACTTCTCAGAGCACTTCGCATGTGGACTGATCGGCCCACTGATCGAGAACCCTGAGCTCTCTCTGGTCAAGGGCTTTTACCGTCGTCCATTCCGCCAGGCGGGACTCACGCTGCCTGAAGGTGGCGGTCGCGTAACAGAGCTGCTTGCTCGCCCTCTGCTCAACCTCTTCTACCCTGACCTCGCTGGCGTCAGGCAGCCTCTCGCAGGAGAGGTGGCTGTGCGGCGCTCCACTCTGGAGAAGATGCCGATATTGACCGGCTACGGAGTTGATATCGCTTTGCTGATCGACGCCTATCGAGAGGGTGGGCTCCAGGCCATCGCACAGGTTGACCTTGACACTCGGCAGAATGACCATCAGCAGCTGGGGGATCTGGGGCCAATGGCATTCGCTGTACTTCGGGCAGTTGCAAGCCGACTGGAGATGGATGGGAGGCTCGACGAGACGGGACCTGAGACCTTCCTTGCCGCGCAGGGAACTGCGATGAGGGAGCTCGACATCACCCATGTTGAGCGTCCACCGTTTGTTTCCGTTGCTGCTGGCTGATCAGCGCACAGCTGGAACTGGTGGCCATTCAGCGAAGAACTTCTGAAGGTCCTCATCCGATGGAGTAGTCCAGTCCGGCGTCAGTCCGAAGATTGCTCCAATCGAGCGGGAGCTCTCGTGCCCGTCGAGCAGGTCCACTGCGTGCGGCCCAACCTCAGCTGGGTGCCTGGCTCCTGCCGCCCGCGCCAACTGAAGTATCTCCTCTCTGATCCCCACTACGTATCGTTCAACACGGTCTGATTTTGAGTTCGTGTCAATTCCACGCATCAACCACTTCGACTGTGTCGCAACGCCTGTGGGACAGTGCCCCGTGTGGCAGCGTTGAGCCTGAATGCAGCCGACAGCCAGCATTGCCTCGCGTCCAACATTGATTGCGTCTGCGCCCATCGCAAAAGCCTCCAGCCCCCGCTCTGGAAGGCCAAGCCGGCCAGAGCCCACAAAGACGACCGATTCGTGAATGCCGTGCTCTCCGAAGATTCGGACGACTGCTGAGAGCGCGAGGGTGAGCGGCAATGAAACGTTGTCGCTGAATGCCAGCGGGGCGGCGCCCGTTCCTCCCTCTCCCCCGTCAATCACGATGAAATCAACCCCGCGCGATCCGTCCGCCATGAGAGCGGCAAGCCGGTGCCAAAACCCTTCGTCTCCGACGGCAGACTTAATGCCCACAGGGAGCCCTGTGGCTTCGGCGATCAGCTCAACAAAGTCAAGCAGGCCGTCCTCATCCGAGAACTCGGAGTGATATGCGGGACTGACGCAGTCCTGCCCTTGCGGGACGCCCCTGATCGCGGCAATCTCAGCCGTGACTTTCGCAGCCGGCAGCATTCCGCCAAGCCCTGGCTTGGCACCCTGACTGAGCTTGACCTCAATCGCTCTGACCGGATTGGCGTCGCAAAGCTCGACAAGGCGCCGAAGGTCAAATCTGCCTGAGGCATCACGGCAACCGAAGTATCCAGTCCCAACTTGGAATACCAACTCACCGCCACTCTGGTGATAGGGACTTAGGCCACCCTCACCAGTGCACTGGAGTGCTCCTGCAGCCTGAGCTCCACGGTTAAGGGACTTAATTGCCGGACCGCTCAGCGCCCCCCAGCTCATTCCACTGATGTTGACAATTGACTCCTGCCTGAAAGCCTTGACACGACCTCGTGCCCCGCCCAGGACCTTCGCAACCGGTAGCGCCGCACCACGGATCGGGACAATGCCTGGGGGCGCGAACGCGGAGGGACGCACGATCACCTGATTCGCTGTCGACTCAAGATCAACATCGGTACCGAATCCGAAACGGGTGTCTTGGCCCTTCGCAGTCGAGTAGATCCAGCGGCGCTGGTCACGGCTGAACGGTCGCTCACTGTTGTTGCTCGTAACGATGTATTGGCGGAGCTCCGGCCCGATCAGCTCGAGGAGGTAGCGGAAGTGGCCGAGGATTGGCCAGTTGCGAAGGATGGAGTGCCGCTTCTGGACGAGGTCCCAAACGACAAGGGCAATCAGAGCGACGCCGAGAACAACCAGGATCATCGATTCAGTACTCACATGAACCACGCTACCAGCGCGCAAGATGGACGCGGTCAGAGTGACGAGTGAGACTTCACGACACCGGCAAACCCACTGCTGATCCGCCCCGCAACTTCAGCCGCGCGGGCGCCATACCTCTCTATACCTGCGCGGATCGCGGCGGAATCAATGTCTTCCGCCGCAAGCCTCTCCACCGCAGACTCAATCCAGGCCGAAGCAATCTGGTCATCGGCTTCAAAGTGAAACTGGATTCCCCAGGCCGGGTGGCCGTGCGCCTTAAACGCCTGTTCACACAATGTGGGCTTTGCCAGCCTGGTCACACCGTCCGGTAGATCGATTCCGTACCGATGCCAACCGAGCAGGTGTACCCCGTCATCTGGGATCACGCTCAGCAGCGGATCGTCGCTGGAAGCAATGACAGGATGGACGTCGACCCACCCGATCTCAGGCCGTTCCATTCTTGTGGTTGCCCCGCCGAGCTCCTCGGCAAGGATCTGGGCCCCAAAACACACGCCAAGCAGCGGGATACCCAGCTCCAAGGCCAATGAAACCTCCCCGCGTACAGCACCAACCCAAGGCTCGTAGCGGTCCTCATCGGGGTTCGTTTCGGAGCCAAGGAGAACAATTCCGTCAAACGGCCCTGCCGGCGGCTGATCAAATCGGGGCTCCCAGAGTTCAAGTTCTGCTCCCGCGGCCCTCAGGGGAGCTTCCAGAAGCCCTGGTGGCGTGTCAGCGTCAGGTTGGATGAAGAGAATGCGCATGAGATTCCTCAGACTTCGTTGTTCTTGGCTGTCTCTTCGAGGATCATCGAGACAGCCTCCTCTGGTGTGTCCGCCAAGTGAATCAACTGCCAATCTTCCGTGCTGATCAGCCCAGTACCCAGAAGACGCTCCTCAACCCAGCCAAGCATTCCCTCCCAGAAAGCCCGGTCAAGCAGCACAACCGGGAAATGACGAATCTTCCGTGTCTGCATGAGCACCAGTGCTTCAAACATTTCGTCAAGCGTCCCCAATCCACCCGGGACAATCACAAACCCGCTCGAATATCGGACGAACATCAGCTTGCGAACATAGAAGTGCTCAAAGGTGATCGAGAGGTCCAGGTACGAGTTGGGCTGCTGCTCGTGGGGAAGCGCAATGTTGCATCCGACTGAGAGCGCACCAGCATCACGGGCTCCACGGTTGGCGGCTTCCATGATCCCCGGTCCACCGCCGGTGATGATTGAGAACCCGGATTCTCCGAGAAGCCTTGATGTCTCCCTCGCCAAGGCATAGTGGGGGTCAGACTCTGCCGTCCGCGCTGACCCGAAGAACGCAACCGCCCGTTCAATCTGACCCATGCTGGCAAACCCAGCCTCAACCTCACCTTGGATGCGTTTGACACGGGCCGGGTCGCCAACTGCCAGATGGGACCCTGCCCAGTCGAGAAGTTCACGGTCGATTTCACCGCTGCCGCCCAGGTCAATGTGTTCGACCTCGTGCTGGGACCTTCTGCGTTCGTCGCTCACAGCCACGAGTCAAGCAGAGCTGAGAGCGAGGCGGCTCCTACTGCCTGTCTAGTGAACGCATCTCCACTTGGGAAACTTCTTCTTGGCAGCTGCAGGAGGGAGCACGTGCAGCTTCTGCCCGCTGTATGTGTTCCCGGAGTTCTGGCTTGCTGGAGCGGGGCGATAGACATCAATGTGTCGCCCCTTGATTCCTCCGCCCGTGTCCTGCGCGCAGAACCAACGGCGGAACGCTGGTACCCAGACAATGCTTCCAAACCTGATGACGCGCGGGTCAACCGCGATTGATGCCCATGGCTTCAGATAGCGCGACTGACCTTTGGCGAATCGCACATTCCTCGGAGCAACCCACTTGACTCCCTTGCCGTTGGACCAACCTCCGCTCTCAAGCTTGTACGTGACCTTGGCCTTGACCTTCTTGGTCTTCTTGGTCCACCAAAATCCCTCGTTGAGCCAGTAATAGTTGCCCAGTACCCCAGTTGAGCTCATCCACGAGCCTCCTTGGACCCAGTGGACGTGAACCCCGTCGAGTCCCACTCCATCGCCCTCCATGGCAACGCCGCTTGCTGAGTAGAGCCAGTCGACCCGGTGTGGTTTGGTCAGCCCAGGTGCCATGACCTTCACTCCATTGAACCAGCGCTCGGGAACTGACCAGTACTGAGTCACAAGCACCCCAGTGAGGTAGCTGTCTGTGTTGATCGGGAACCGTTGTTTGGGTTTGGGCTTGGGCTTCGGTTTTGGTTTCGGCTTTGGCGTGGGCTTGGGCTTGGGCGCCGGCGTGGTGGTCGTTGTCCCAGGAGCAGTCCCACCCGTCGTGGCTGAAGCACCCGGCGCCCAGACAGCGGCAAGCGCCACCGCAAGGGCCGTGACCACTGCAGCGTTTCTACTGTTGGAGTTGACGATCATCTGAAAAGAGTTTTGAGGCCAAGGAGCGTTTCGACGCTTACGACGCGATACCCCCTGCGGGACAGCGTTCGGAGAATGGTGTCTGCGGCAGCCACACTCTGTGACCGGTCTCCACCACCATCATGCATGAGAATGATCGATCCGGGTCTTGTTTGCGCCAGTACCCGAGAGCTGATTGCCGATGCTCCTGGCCGCGACCAGTCTGTGGGATCAACATCCCACTGAATGGTAAGCATCCTCTTCGCACGGACGATTCCGACAAGGGCGGATGAGATCGCCCCGTAGGGAGCACGGAAAAGGCAG
>JAPLCH010000086.1:5057-11734 GCA_026392325.1 Solirubrobacterales bacterium
CCGTCGGTGAAGCGATCCGGGACTTTGTCCGGCTGACTTCTGATGAGGCAAAGGCGCCGCCCCCTGAAAGGATTGGGTGCGACCAGGAATGATCTCCGAGGCCATTCCCCTCGGCAAGAATGCGCCTCTGCAGGGCCGCCCTCCCGGACATCTGGTTGCCCACCTCGAAGAATGTTGCATGAGCCTTGTAGTGCTTCAGGAGATTGAGTACCGAAGGCGTGTACTTCGATGGTCCATCATCAAACGAGATGGCCACAACCTTGTGCCCTCTGGGGCCGTTTGAACGCACTGATGTACCTGTGGCAACGCAGCCAACTGGTGTCGCCGCCGCATATCTGGTCTGGGCGGGAGTTGCCGGTACGCGGTCAGAGCAGCCAGGGGCGCGACAGCCAGAAGAGTCGACCCATGTGCTCTCCGCCTGCCAGCGGTATGCGCCAACAGCAAGCCCAGCCCCGCTTGCCGGAATGCGGGCAATGAGTCGGTTCGGCGAGGGCCTTGAAATCGAGACATTCCCGATGAGTGATCTTGAAGTGGGTGCCCCTGCCAAGTTCAGATTCTCTCGAACGATGCGGGCCTTCTTCGCGGAAAGCGCGAGACAGATTCGCCGTACCGCACTGCCGCTCTTGGCTCGGAAAAGGTCGAAGCAGAGAGAGCGACCAGCCTGTGCCCCAATGGTCGCAGCGGAGATCGTCCCAGAGGTGCGGACGGAGAAGACAATGTTGAGCCCGTCCTGGCGGACGGTTGCAGCACGGATGTCCAGCGGCCATGCCGGCGCAACCGCGAACGATGCCCGTTGGTTTGACCGCCCCTTATCTGGGGAAGCGCCCGCGGGCACAGAGAATGCAACCCCTACAACACAGATAAAGGCCGCGACCAATACTGCACCTCTTCTGTTTCTGTGGCCCGTATTCAGGCTTCTTGACCGCTTGCTCACCCTTCACAGGGTATCCAGCAAGGCATCCGGAGGATTGGATTGCGGCGTATTGGGACCGGTCTTGCAGAGAACGAAGAAGGGACAGAGCAAGCTCTGTCCCTTCTAAATCTGCTGCTGGCTCCTTGAGCCTGCGTGCGACTCCTAGCGAAGGCGCATTCCACTGATGGCGCGGGAGATGACAACACGCTGAATCTCTGAGGTTCCCTCAAAGATCATGTAGATCTTTGCGTCACGATGCCAACGCTCCACCGGGTACTCACGGGTGTAGCCGTTGCCACCGAGAATCTGGATGGCACGCTCAGTTGCCTTGACTGCAACTTCGCCAGCCTTGGCCTTGCTCATTGAACCCTCTGCACGCTTGAACTCGACGCCATTGCGTCCCATCCATGCTGCACGCCATACGAGGAGGCGCGCCGCGTCGATCTCCATTGCCATGTCGGCAAGGTCGAACGCGATGGACTGGTTGTCGATGATCGGACGGCCGAACTGCTCGCGCGTCTTTGCGTACTCAAGTGAGTACTCGTAGGCGGCACGTGCGATGCCGAGCGCCTGGGCGCCGACGATCGGACGGGTTGCCTCAAACGTCTGCATTGCTGCCTGACCCTTTGCCTTCTTGCCCTCACGGACACGGGCGAGGCGCTCGTCGAGCTTCTCCTTGCCACCAAGAACCATCTCGGCAGGAATGCGGCAGTCGTCAAGGTGAACGTCAGCGGTGTGCGATGCGCGAATGCCGTGCTTCTTGACCTTGGCACCCTGCTCGCAGCCCTTGGTTCCCGGAGGAATGATGAATGCGGCCTGTCCACGGGAGCCGAGCTCCTTGTCCACAACAGCTGTAACTACGTGAACGTTGGCGATGCCACCATTGGTTGCCCATGACTTCTGACCGTTAAGGACCCACTCGTTGGTGGCCTCGTCGTACTTGGCGGTTGTGCGCTGAGCTGAAACGTCTGAACCTGCCTCTGGCTCTGAAGCGCAGAATGCGGCGATCTTGACGTCGGTCTCAGTTCCGTAGCACTCAGGAATCCAAGTCCCGATCTGCTCCTGCGTTCCCTGACCAACGATTGCTGCAACCGCAAGGCCGGTGCCTTGGATTGACATGCCGATGCCTGCGTCGCCCCAGAAGAGCTCCTCACTGACAAGCGGCATGCTGAGACCGGTGGGGTCTGCAAAGAACTGTGCCATTGCCTCGAAGCCGTAAAGGCCAATCTTGGCTGCCTCCTGGACGATCTCCCATGGGAACTCTTCACGTTCATCCCACTCGTGGGCTGCTGGGCGGACTACGCCTTCTGCAAATCCGTGGACCCAATCAACGAGGTCCTTCTGCTCTTGGTTGAGAGCGAGGGAGAACTGTGGCTCTCCTGCTGGCGTCTCGTCAGCTGTTGGTTCTGGTGCGGTGGTAGCCATCTGTGGAACTTCCTTTCAATCTTTTGGGGCGAAAGTTGACTCGCGAGTCAATGGAATAGTACTTGCTCCCGCGACAGCAAGTCGCACAACGCAGACTTGCGGCAGCGGGATAACTACGGGGCTTGGGCTCCTTCGGCTCAGACAGCAGGACCGTCAGGACCGAATCCGCCCCAATCCTGAAGGAAGATGTCAAGAATGAGGTCTCCTCCGGGAGCAGCGCGGTAGACAGAAAGGTCTGTGATCCCAGCCTCTGCGAGAACCTCGTCGTCCACGTAGGTGTTACCCGTGCAGGCGGCTGGGTCACGGGCCAGGATGATCGCTGCTGAGTCGGCAATGCTCTGGGGCGTCCGGGCTCGCGCCAGGGCCTCATCGGCGCCGAGCAGGTTCTGGACAGCTGCTGTTGTGATGATCGACATCCCGTACTTGGAGAGCGTGTAAGGAGCATGCGTTGCCAACCACTTGCGGTCGGGGTCAAGCGGTGGGCTCAGGGAAAGAACATGCGCCCGGTCGGACTTGCGCAGGTGTGGCATGCAGGCCTGGGTGACAACAAATGCCCCACGAACATTGATCTGCATCATCAGGTCAAGTCGTTTGACCGGGAGCTCAGCCGGGGTAGCCAGGTTGATGGCAGACGCATTGTTGATGCAGATGTCAATCCCGCCGAAGTGAGCTGCTGTCTTTTCTACAGCCTCGACAACTGCCGCCTCGTCGCGGATGTCGCCGAGGATCGGAAGTGCCTTGCCGCCAGCGGCTTCGATTGCCTCAGCCGCACTGTGAATTGTCCCTGGAAGCCTTGGGTCCGCCTTGTCAGTCTTTGCCATGATCGCAACGTTGGCGCCCTCGGAACCAAGCTTCTCCGCAATAGCGAGGCCGATGCCCCGGCTGCCACCCGACATGAAAACTGTTCTGCCTTCGAACTCGCCCACTTTTGACTTCCTTTGATTGATCTGGAGTTGGACTGCGGCTTCCCGCAATGGCGTCAGCATATGGGGCTGCAGGTACAGCAAGCCACGCCATCACAAGCCCTGCTAACCTTTTGTTAGCGATGCAACCAATAGACCCCCTCACACAAGTAGGCCATGTTCACCTCAAGGTCGCCGACCTTGACCGGGCAATCCAGTTCTACTCAGAGGTTCTGGGATTTAATCTGACGCAACGTTTTGGGAATGAGGCGGCTTTTCTCTCCGCAGGTGGCTACCACCACCACGTCGGGCTGAACACATGGATGAGCCGCGGAGGGCCCGCACCCCCGCGCAACTCAACAGGACTCTTCCACGCTGCATTCCTCTACCCAAACCGCCAGGCGCTCGCCAATGCGCTGGAACGCCTGATGGAGAACCAATATCCACTAGAAGGCGCTGCAGACCACGGAGTGAGTGAAGCCCTTTACTTGAGCGACCCGGACGGCAACGGAATCGAGCTTTACTGGGACCGCGACGCTTCAGAATGGCCCCGATCTGCCGGTGGCGAGCTGGAGATGGTGACCCTCCCGCTTGACCTGAACGAACTGCTCTCTGAAGCGGCTCCAGCAGCAAGCTGATTGCTCGGGCATATCCCTGTTTGCGGACTCGCTGACAACGCGTCAGTTTCCTGCGACGGGATGAACGGTTATGTGCCAAGCTTGCGGCAACAGCATCACCACCTATGGGGAAACAGGGGAAATAAATGAAGCTCGTTCGCGTCGCCGCAGCAACAACCGGCCTTGCAACTGCGGCCTTGGCCTTTTCAGCCGCCGGAGCACTGGGCGCCACAGCCCACACAGCGGTTTCCGGATCCCTTGGAGGAGGACTGACAACTGCAACGAGCGGCCTCGGCCTCTGGGTCAAGGTGGGGAAGAAGACCTACAAGACAACCACTGTCGCCAGCTCAACTCAGGCGCATGGAGTCCAAGCCATTCTCTTCAACACTTCCGACCCAGCCAAGAGGAAGATCGATGTAAGGCTCAGCCCAGCAGTCGGCGGAGTCATGTCCCTCACTGCAACTTCGACAGGCACAGCCCCCGATTCCATCGGAATTGACTTCAAGGCCGTCAAGAACGAACGCTGGTTCGGCTTTGGCGAAAGGGCCGACATGGTCTCCCGCGGAGGCACGGCAGGAGCGTCAACCGTTGAGAACTATGTCTCGGACGGCCCATGGCAGCCGAACGAGTGGAAAGGCGTTGGGGCAACACTCCCACCGGGCGGCTCGCGCGGTCGGATGGACTCCACCTACTTCCCAATCCCGTGGACGCTCTCAACCCGCGGTTACGGCGTACTGATTGACCGAGATGAGACGAGCCGTTTCGCCTTCGGGGGCAAGACCGCAAAAACATGGTCGCTTGACGTCGACGGAGCCAAGCTGGCCCTGCGCGTATTTGCCGCCGGAACTCCCGCCAAGACCCTTGGGCTCTACACGAGCACAACCGGCCGCCAGCCAGCAGCGGCAGCCGCCTGGTACTTCGGACCATGGTTCCAAGCACCCGGCGACCCTGCCACTCAGATAGCCACGCTCAAGGACGCAGGTTCACCAACCTCCGTCTCAATGACCTACAGCCATTACCTTCCTTGCGGGTCTGACCGTGGGCACGAGTCCGCAATGATTGACAGGGCAAACCTTTGGCACGGCGCAGGAATGGCCGTAACCACCTACTTCAACCCAATGGTCTGCGACGGGTATTCAGAGGCGTTCGACCCAGCAGTAGCTGCCGGAGCCCTCACGAAGAAGGCAGACGGAACTCCTTATGTCTACCGCTACGTAGCGTCCACCACATTCCATGTGGGCCAGTACGACTTCACTAACCCGCTTGGTGTCAGCCAGTTCCAAGGCCTTCTTCAACGTGCCGTGGACCACGGCTACGACGGTTGGATGGAGGACTTTGGCGAGTACACACCACTCGACTCCGTTGCAACTGACGGAACGCCAGCCAACGCAATGCACAACCTTTACCCCCGGCTTTACCACAAGGCAGCCTCTGACTTTGCTGACAAAGCAGGCAAGCCGCTCGCGCGATTCCAGCGTTCAGGCTGGTCGGGAACCGCCAAGTACGCCCAGGTTGTCTGGGGCGGCGACCCATCTACAGATTGGGGCTTCGATGGCATCTCATCCGTCGTCAAGAACGGAATCGGCATGGGCCTCTCCGGGGTGAGCCTCTGGGGCTCAGACATCGGCGGCTACTTCTCACTGTCGAGCTCCGTGGCACTCCTCTCATCTGAGTTGCTCAAGCGCTGGGTTGAAGTCGGGTTCGCATCAGGCGTAATGCGCAACGAAACCGATGGCGTCACGGCCAGCTACGTGCCGCGCCCACAGGTAACTAACCCAGATGTTCTTCCCATCTGGACGAAGTATTCGCGACTTCGGACCCAGCTTTACCCCTACCTCGCTGCAGCACAGAAGCAATACGACGCGACAGGGATCCCGATCATGAGAGCGCTGCTGCTTGACTACCCGACCGACTCAAAGGCAGTCGCAGCAGACACGGAATACGGGTTCGGACCGGACGTGATTGCTGCACCAGTCCTGACCAAGGGAGCAACCAGCCGGACGGCTTACCTGCCCAAGGGAACATGGGTTGACCTCTGGCGGTCAGCCCAGATGAATCCGACTACTGGTGGACTTGAGCCAACGGGAGCGAAACTGCTCACGGGAGCCAAGGACCAGACGGTCGCTGCACCGATTGACCAGATTCCGCTGTTCGTCAAGGCGGGAGCGGCAATCCCGCTGCTCACACCTGATGTGTGGACACTGAGCCCATACGGCAGTGACGTCATCCACCTCTCTGACCGGGAAAGCCAACGACGGATCGTTGCCTTCCCGCGCGGAACATGGACGGGTGCCCTTGGCCCAGCAGAAACCCTTTCATCTACTGAGGGAACCAACACCTGGGCACTTGCAATTGGTGGATCCAAGAGCCGGACATACTCAATTGAGGCATCCCTTGGAACGCTAAACCACCCATTCACTCCATGTTCCATCAAGGTAGGAAACACAACGCTTTCGCCAGGTTCTTGGAGCTACAAGTCCAGCAGCAAGGTGCTCAAGGCAACTGTCACAACGACCGCGGCTACGGTCACGGTCAAGAGCGCCTGCAGCTGAGACAGATCCAGCGGCAACCTTGAATACACGCCGGGGATTCCCCGCGTGTCAGGAGCCCCGGGAAAAAAGGCCCAGAGACCTACCTAGTTAGGCATGCAAGCGAACGGAGCTTCGCTGGGATGGGAGATGGGGCGCTGCAGGCAGCGCGACGATCCTGAAGTGCCCAGAATGGCCCCTCGGCCTCAAAGACATAGGTCAGAAGTCCGTTGTCTGGACCTCGTCCCCCTGCCAAGACAACCAGCCAACCCGACGAGCACACGTACTGAAC
>JAPLCH010000047.1 GCA_026392325.1 Solirubrobacterales bacterium
AGGCGCTCGGCGAGCGGCTTGGCATAAATCGTTACGGATACTCGGTCATCCCTATGGATGAGGCGCGCGCAGCCTGCGCGATTGATCTCAGCGGCCGGCCTTACTGCGGCGTCGATGTTCCACTTCCGAATGGGGTAACTGGAGGTTTTGAACACGACCTTTTGGAGGAGTTCATGCGCGCTGTTGCCTCAAGTGCCAAACTGACTCTCCACCTTGAACTTCAGCGAGATGGAGGACCACACCACGTCATGGAGGCTTGTTTCAAGGCATTTGCGCGAGCGCTTCGAGTGGCTGTCACGGTTGATCCAGAGAGCACGGCGGTTCCAAGCACAAAGGGAACACTCACGTGATCTGTGCCAGCAGCTCAAGCTTCGTTTGCTGATGGAGCTGGGATGAGCGGCTCAGTGGCCGTAGTTGACTACGGCACTGGGAACTTGACCTCCATCTGCCGGGCTTTTGCGCGGGTGGGGGTGGACGCGAAACGCGTCACCAGTCCAGCTGCAGCGGAGAATGCCAGCCATCTGGTCCTGCCCGGTGTGGGCGCGTTTCCCAAGGCCATCGCGCGGCTTGGAGAGCTTGGCTTCGACTCGTTCTTGACCGGGCGGGCGGCTGAGGGAACACCACTTCTCGGCGTATGTCTTGGAATGCAGCTGTTGTTTGACGCGTCATCAGAGCTCGGCGGAGCAGCCGGGTTAGGACTGATCTCCGGTCAGGTAAAACCCTTGGAGTCACTCGGAGAGCGCCTTCCCCACATCGGCTGGTCGCCTGTGTCCTGGGAGCGGGCTTCGGACCTCGGCGCTGGGCTTGGCTCAACCACTCCGATGTACCACGTGCACTCGTTCGTGGCGACTGTAGATGAGCCGGCAGATTTGCTCGCCACGGCAACCCATGGGAGTGAGTTTGTGACGGCAGTAAATCGCGGCTCTGTATATGGAGTCCAATTCCATCCTGAGAAGAGCTCGGACCTCGGACTGCAGTTGCTGAAGAATTTTGCTGGGATTGCCCCATGAGATTGCTTCCCGCGATTGACCTCATTGGTGGAAATACTGTCCGACTGAGGAAGGGCGATTATGGCCAGGAGATCAGGTACGACGAGGACCCGGCCGCTGCTGCGGCTCGGTTTGAAGCGGAGGGGGCCGAGATTCTCCACGTAGTCGACCTCGAT
Organism: Solirubrobacterales bacterium; assembly: GCA_026392325.1. Lineage (GTDB taxonomy): Bacteria > Actinomycetota > Thermoleophilia > Solirubrobacterales > Solirubrobacteraceae > WLNJ01. Next base: position 1,166 of record JAPLCH010000047.1, read on the forward strand.
GGCGCAAAGGCCGGCAGGCCAGAGCAGCTGGATACGGTTTCGAGGATCTGCTCAGCTGTTGGGATCCCGGTTGAGCTGGGCGGAGGCCTTCGCACACTTGACGATCTTCGGTCAGCATCGTCGGTCGGGGTGACTCGTTTAGTTCTCGGAAGTGCTGCCATCAGTAACCCCCAGATAGTCGATGACGCGCTCGCGGAGTTTGGCGAGCGAATCGTTGTGAGTGTGGATGGCCGAGGGGGATCTGTCGTCGTTGAGGGTTGGACTCAAGGTTCCGGGCAGAGCGTCTCTTCCGTGTTGACGCGATTGGAGTCGCAAGGAGCTACCCAGCTGGTGTACTCGGCCATTGAGAAGGACGGGACTCTCGAGGGGCCTGGGCTTGAGGAGGCGACTGCGGTTTGCGAGATGACAAGCGGACAAATCACTTACGCCGGAGGTATCGGCTCGCTGGATGATCTGCGTGCACTTGCCGAGCTTGGGCTTCCTAACCTCGCTGGAGTGATAGTCGGTCGAGCACTTCACGAGGATCGGTTTACTATCGCCGAGGCCAATTTGGCTCTCAGTCACTCCGGTGTGTGATGGCCTGGAAGCGAGTCATTCCGTGTCTTGACGTTGATAATGGTCGGGTCGTCAAAGGCGTAAATTTTGTTGACCTCCGCGACGCAGGTGATCCAGTGGAGCTTGCTGAGCGCTACGACCACAGCGGTGCTGACGAGATCGTCTTCCTTGATGTCACGGCCACCAGTGAACGACGGGACACGGCGGTAGAGCTCGCATCTCGCGTTGCCGAGCGAGTATTTGTTCCGTTCACGATTGGTGGCGGCATCAGGAGCACTGATGATGCACAGGCGGTTCTTGACGCCGGCGCGGACAAGGTTGCCGTGAACAGCGCGGCGGTTGCCCGTCCGGCTCTGATAACCGAGCTCGCGGACCGATTTGGAAGTCAATCGGTTGTCCTTGCAATTGATGCAAGGAAAAGGACCGACGCGAGCGGATGGGAAGTTTTTACTGCTGGCGGAAGGAATGAGAGCGGGCTTGAGGCAGTCGCTTGGGCAGCTGCCGGCGTTGGACTGGGAGCCGGAGAAGTACTCCTGACGAGCATGGACCGAGATGGCACTCAGCAGGGGTATGACATTGACCTTCTGAACGAAGTGTGTGCAGCCGTGAGAGTGCCTGTGATCGCATCCGGAGGAGCAGGAAGTCCGGAGGATATGGCTGCTGCGCTTGATGCAGGTGCTGATGCTGCGCTTCTGGCATCCGTTCTGCACGACGGACACTCAACTGTTGAGGAGATCAAGCTCAGGCTGATTGAGCTTGGTGTCTCCCTCCGGCCTGTTTGAGTCCCTTGACCTACCGTCTGTGAATGGGCTTGAAGGCGAATGAATCGCCGTACCCGTCCACGAACATTGTTGCACCATCTGTAACCGCTGGGTTGAACGCTCCGGTTCCAATCTGGAATGTCTTCCGGCCGGACCTCGCCTTGAGCGCGATCACGCGCTTGTTGCCCAAGTCTGAGAACCAGACAAGATCCCCGATGACGACGGCTCCGCCAGAGATCTTTCCCCCTGCGTTGTAAGTCCAGTTAGTCGAACCCGTCTTGGCATTCCACGCGTAGAAGGTCCCGTCGTAAGACCCGGCGTAGACGGTCGGGCCAAGGCCCGGGATATCTGCCACAGCTGGTGAGCTGTAGACGTAACTTCCCGTCTGGCGTGCCCACGCCAGCTGGCCTGAGGTCGTCATTGAGTAGAGGCGTCCGTCGGTGCTTCCCTCGTAGATCCGTCCCCAAGCGACTGCAGGAGTTGAATAGAATCGGCCACCTTGGCTCGATGACCAGATCTGCTTGCCGGATCTGAGGGAGACCGCCTGAATATTTCCGCCGTAATCGCCAAAGTAGAGCCGGCGCCCAGAGAGGGCGATTGCCGCCTTGACTGAGCCGCCAGCACGATATGTCCAGATTGTGTGGCCGTTGCGCCTGTCAAGAGCAAAGACCGTTCCATCCTCAGTTCCGAAGATCATGCGGTTGCCGACCACTAGTGGGGAGGATTCCGCCCTGCTTGGCAGCTGCTTGCTCCAAGCGATTTTGCCGGTGGCTGCGCTCAGTGATGTCGCGGCACCATGGTCGCTTCCAGGTGAGGTCAGCAGGGTTACGACGTAGACATGACCATCTCCGGGAAGCGCTGGCGAGGATGCGGCCAGCGAACCTAGATTGTGCCGCCAAATTTGATGTCCAGTTCGCTTGTCAAGCCTTCTTACGGTGGCCCCGTTGTCCAAAAGATAGAGACCAGTCGAGTCCAGCACAGGCGTGAATTCAAGGACCTTCTTCCCACGGAAGCTCCACAGTCTGCGGTAAGGGGAACCCAGGTTCACCTTGGTGCGGAACCATTTGGTCCGTGCTGCGTCAAAGCCATAAAAAGGCCAGGCCACGGTTGTTGGCTTGGCTTTTGCGGGCTTGGCTGCTGGAGCTGTGAAGGCCGCTGTTGGGTTGCTTACATCACCTGGGTCGCGCAGGACGAAGAAGGCTGCAACGGCGCCAGCGGAGAGAAGAAGGGCCCCTGCTGCGAGGATTCTGCGTCTTTGGAAGTTGGGCGGTCTTTCGTTCTCCACTCCGAATCATGCTAGCGGTGGTCACAATGGAAGCCATGTTGCAGACGAATCTCAAATTGGCGCTTTTGGAAGGGATGCGAGCGGATGACCGTGTGGGCCGGCTGATCTCCGCGCTCGGGGACTCAGCGTCTGACTGCCACTTGGTTGGCGGAGCTGTCAGGGATCTTGCTATTGGACGGGTCCCGGTGGAGCTCGATGTTGTCGTGGTCGGTGATGCAGTCAGCTTGGCCATGGCCCTGGACTCAAAGCACCTTGAGACCCACGAGCGGTTCCTCACAGCCACATGTCAATTCGAGTGGGGGACGGTTGATTTTGCGTCAGCCCGAGTTGAGGTCTACTCGAATCCAGGAGAGCTTCCCGATGTTCTCCCCGCGAGCTTGGAGGAGGATTTGGGGAGACGAGATTTTACGATCAACGGATTGA
>JAPLCH010000135.1 GCA_026392325.1 Solirubrobacterales bacterium
TGACGGAGTGGACGCACTGGTGGCAATCGGCGGAGAGGACACACTCGGCGTTGCGGCGAAGCTCGCAGCAGACGCACTCCCAGTGGTTGGCGTACCCAAGACGATTGACAACGACCTTCCGGGCACCGACAGGACATTTGGTTTTGACACTGCAGTGCAGATCGCAACAGATGCAATCGATCGACTCCACACGACCGCGGAATCGCATGACCGAATCATCATCGTCGAGGTGATGGGTCGCCATGCGGGCTGGATCGCATGCTCTGCGGGACTGGCCGGTGGCGCAGATCTGATCCTCGTTCCCGAGCGACACTTTGAGATAGAAAAGGTGTGCGAACACCTTCAGCGCCGTCACAGCAGCGGCCGCTCATTCTCAATCGTGGTTGTTTCCGAGGGATCAACTCCGACCAACGGCGAGCTTGTAACCAGCGGAGCCAAGACCGATGCGTTCGGTCATGCGCGGCTTGGCGGCGTTGGCGTATGGCTGGAACAACAGATTGCCGAGCGCACAGGGTTCGACACCCGCGCCGTGATCCTCGGCCACCTTCAGCGGGGCGGTACACCAACCGCAACCGACCGGATTCTTGCTACCCGCTTGGGCCTGGAGGCGGCAGACGCAATCCTCTCGGGCACGTTCGGCGTGATGGCGTCGCTGCGCGGAACAGAGATTGCACTTGAGCCTCTGGAGCGAGCGCTTGAACCACCACGCCTCCTTGACCCAAGTCTCTACGAGGACGCCGAGACCTTCTTCGGCTAGCACGCCCGTACTGCCGTTGAAGGCTTCTTTTCGAACCACAACAGGAGGACAAGGCAGACATGAAGGCAACTTGGAATGGCGCCGTAATCGCTGAAAGCGACAACACGGTCGTCGTTGAGAACAACCACTACTTCCCACGGACTTCCGTTAACGACGAGTACATCGTCGAGTCAACTCATACGAGCGGCTGCCCATGGAAAGGGACCGCCAACTACTTGAGCCTCAAAGTGAACGGAGAAACAAACGAAAACGCCGCCTGGTTTTACTCAGAGCCAAAGGAAGCTGCCGCTCAAATAGCCGGTCGAGTTGCCTTCTGGAAAGGCGTGTCGGTCGAAGCCTGACCGGGCAGGCGGGCAGCGCTGGTTGAGCTGTCCGCCGTCCGCGCTGACCGTCAGCCTTTGCGCCCAATGGGAGCTGCTGACACAAACGAGAATGGGCCCAGCGCTGAAACGCTCAACTGGCTCTCCCCGAGTGAACTCTCGAGAAGCTGGGGAATCCGATTCCGCGTCAAGGAATGGCTCAGCAACAGCCTGATAGTCATCCCCACCGGATACATCGCCTTCGTTCTTCTACTCGCACTTCTGCTGTCTCAGGTGGAAGGCAACAGCGACATGCTGCGGATGGAGATAGACAACGACACGGCGCGCACTGTCCTTTCTTCCGTGGCAGGGGGAATGATTGCCTTCACCGGGTTGGTCGTCTCAATTGCAGTAGTGGTCGTGCAGTTTGCAGCCGGGCAGTACTCCCCGAGACTCGTTGCCCGATTCCGTCGCGACCCGGTCTTCAAGCACTCGCTCGGGATTTTCATCGCACCAGCTGTGTTCTCGCTCGTAATCCTTCGCGGCATTGGCCAGGCGGGGAGCACTGTGGTCCCAAGCCTGACAATCGGCGTCGACTTCCTCCTGCTCGGCGCGGCGATCCTCTCGTTCTTCACACTTGTAGGCCGGCTCTTGGACCTGCTCCGCCCACGGAAGCTTGTCGAACGGCTTGTCAGGCTTGGTGCCCACGCGGCAACCGAGGTGTACCCCCATCGGCTCGGCAATGCCCCACCGTCTGAGGACGCGCATGAGGCTGACCCATTCGACATTCATCCTTTCCATGGGGACACCGCCGTCCTGATTGCACTGGATCGCGGCCGACTGGTTCGAGCCGCAACGGAGGCAGACGTTGTGATCGAGCTGACGGTTGGCGTTGGCGCATACCTCCCGCGTGAAGCGCCTATCTTTCATGTCCACCGCAAGGAGAGCTCCGGGCAAATCAACCCTGTTGAGCTGCAGCGGTCAGTGATGGTCGGCGATGGTCGCACCATCACTCAAGACCCGGCTTTTGCGATCCGCGCCATGGTTGACATTGCAATCCGCGCACTCTCTCCGGCGATCAACGATCCGACCACTGCAGTTGAGGTTCTGGATGGACTGGAAACAATGCTCTTGGCGCTCGCTTGGCGGGACCTTGAACGGGGCCGCATTGCTGACCCCGAAGGGAATGTCCGCCTTCTCTTCCCAAATCCGGATTGGGCGGAACTGCTGGACCTGTCACTGACAGAGATCCGCCTTTTCGGCGCCGGGTCCCCACAGGTCGCCAGGCGGTTGAGGTCTCTGCTGGAAGATTTGGGCGCGCACACTCCGGATGTCCGCAAAGCTGCCGTCAACGCACAGATTGAACGCTTGGACGGTGCCGTGCGGCGTGCGGTCAGCGACCCATCCGAGCTTGCGTATTCGTTGACTGCAGACCGACTTGGCATCGGAACCGTCGCACCCTGAGCGAGCCCATCTAGCACTAAGTACCTAGAGATTGTTGCTTACGCGAAACACGAGCCCCCTTCCGGCCCAACCCTTTTTAGAGCGTGATACGCTCGCTTTTCGTGAGCAGCAGATTTAATCGCACCCTCTTGGCAACCTTTGCCTCAGCATCCCTTGGACTGCTGGCGATTCCTGCGGGCGCTGGGGCGAGCTTCTTGACCGGAATTGATGGGGCATCAACGGCCCCACTGACCGCGCCGACACTCTGGTCAACAATGGTCAGAAGCACCAATGCAGGCATCTACAGAGCGCAGGTCTACTGGGCGAGTATGGCTCCCACCAAGCCAACTGACGCTACAAACCCGAACGACGCGGCTTACGCAGGACATTGGGCAGAGACAGACGCAATTGCTCGTCTCGCAACGACCGCTGGAGTCCGGGTTCTGCTCAACCCACTGCGTGCGCCGGCTTGGGCTGAGGGACCTAACAGGCCGTCCACGGGCTATGGCGCCATTGGCAATCAAGCACCGACGGCAGGCTCTTGGAACCCGAACGCAGTCGCGTTTGGAGAGTTCGCGAAAGCCTTGGCCAAGCGCTACGACGGAACCACCGCAGACCCTTTGAACCCCTCGGTAACGCTTCCCAAGGTCAGTCTGTTTGAGGCGTGGAATGAGCCTAATTACAAGATGTACCTCACCCCGCAGTGCAGCAAGGGTCAGATGGCAACCAAGAACGTCTGCACAAGCCGGGGGACAATTATTGCGATGGGCAACTATCGGAGTCTCCTCAATTCGTTCTATGCCGGGGTCAAGTCCGTCCAACCGACAGCCACAGTCCTTAGTGCTGGGACAGGGCCCTACGGCGCGAGCAGTGGGGGGTATGAGATCGACCCGCAGGTCTTCATCCGCTCAGTTCTCTGCCTCGGAGGAAAGTCAGCTGCCCCGACTGCGACGGGGTCGTGCCCGGTTAAGGCCAGCCTAGACGGCGTTGCGATCCATCCGTACACACTCTTTGGTACGCCAACCACCCGGGCCTCCTCTCTGGATGGGACCTCGCTTGGCAACACTCCTGATGTGCGCAAAGCGCTTGACTTGGCCGTGTCGAAGGGTCGCGTTTCTCCGGCTGGCGCCAAGCAGCTCTGGATCACGGAGAGTGGCTGGATGACATGTCCTCCATGCCGACCAACTAGCACTGTCTCAATTGGTACCGCTCCCGCTCTCGCAGCCGCATACACCGGAGAGATGCTCTACCGGCTCTGGTCTTGGAAGGTTGACGCCGCCATCTGGTACTCACTCGTTGACGTGAACGGCTGGCCAGGAGGCCTGTACTACCAGGGAGCAGCTCTGGCTGATGCCACTGCTAAGCCCGGTCTCGCAGCATTCAAGTTCCCGGTCTTCTCGGCCAAATCAGGAGCCAAAGCATTCGGTTGGACGATGAGTCCTTGCCGGGCGCCCAAGTCATCTGTCCAGTTCGACGCCTACTCGAAGGCCAAATGGGTAAAGGTCGCAACCACAGTTCCAGGAGCAGACGGAGTAGCCAAGACGCCACTCTGGGCGATCCCATCGCTCGCCAAGACCGTCAGGGCAAAGGCAAGCGGCCCCGGCTGCGTCACCCAGACGTCA
>JAPLCH010000061.1 GCA_026392325.1 Solirubrobacterales bacterium
GACTGAGGGTCGCCGCCGCGGCCCTCAGTGCGTTCCGGGGTAAGAGGCGCGACTGAGTTTGAAGGTGCGCATGTCTCTTTCACCACATGGGGCCGCAGGAGATTCCACCAGTCATTCACGGCTCTGATTGAACGGCGGTCGTGTCTGGCAGTCATGAATTCATGCCGGGATTTGATGAATGCAACTACGTCGCATGCTTGGACGCCGTAGCTGTGGTGGCTTGGGGTGAAAAGGGGGCCGTCGAGGATCCTCGATGATGATCCGCGCTCTTCACAGCTGCTCTGGTGCCTGCGAAGCATGGACACAACCTCTGAGTTACTGGTTTCTTCTTCGTCGGCTATCACGATGCAGCGTGAGGCGCAGGCGATCAGATCGTCTTCCAAACAGCTGAAGAGGCGGCGCATGACGGCCATCCTGTGGGCGGCGAGGCGCTCTGTCGGGGCGAGATTGTCGTTCCATTCCGCGCCGATCAGGAAGATGCGAGGCTCTGCCGCCGAGACTGCTTCAGCCGCACGCCGCATTAGTTGCGCCCGAAGGTTGAGCAGGTCCTTTAGAGACCGGAAGTCATGGTTCCCGTGGAAAAGGTGTTGTGCGTGAAGTTCGGTTTCTGCTGTGATGCCGAACTCGGGCGGGATTGAGCTAAGTGCTGCCTCAAGCGCTTGGCAAAGTCCGACGACTTTTGACTCGTCGATGACACAGGCCGCAAGCCAGTATTGATGGTGACGTCTATATGACTCGTCGATATAGGCCAATCGCACTCGGCGAAACTATTCCCTGAGGTCCAACAAGTCAGTCACGCGTGGCAACAAACTCACGCGGGTTTGTTGCGTCCCGACTAGTAGGGACCGTCAGGCAGCTCGGCCGGTCCGGCTGGAACCGGAACTTCGAGCGGAGTGACGGGGGCTTCAGCGAATGCTTCCACCGCGTCTTCAATGCCAAACGCAGATCCGTCGCAGTGAATGCGGAACCGTTTCGGCTGAACCCGTGGGTCGGCCTCAACGGGAACCCCGAACAGCTCAGTCCAACCGAACAGTTCCAGGTTGCCCGGGTTCAGAAGGATTGCCTTGGCTGGCATTGGACACGTCGAATCGTGGTGGGCCAGGCCGGCCTTCACGAACGCGCGCATTTCATCTTCAAGTCCCATGGTTCGAGTGTCGCAGTTTTGCGTCCCAATTGACACAGATAGCGTATACACTTACGCATACGCAAACGTAGAGTGAGGAGCAAGTGTTGGCTGCAACCACAACAATCCGGGTGACCCCCGATACCCGCGAAGCCCTTTCAGCATTGAGTGCCGAGCGTGGGATGACAACCGCCGACCTCGTCGCAGAGCTTGTGGCCCTTGAGCAGGAGAGAGTTCTCTTGGCCGCGATGAATCAGGGTTTTGCAGACTTGGCAGCTGATCCTGCTGCGATGGAGGAATACCGGGCCGAGCAACGGATTTGGGACTCGACAGTCGGCGACGGACTTTCGTGAGCACCGCAGGGTCCTCCCCGGATAACCATGTCTCTCAAGGTGATGTGTGGCTCGCTGACCTCGACCCCGTGCGTGGGCGGGAGCAAGCGGGACGGAGGCCGGTCGTGGTGATTTCAGTTGACGCTCTCAATCACGGGCATGGGGGAATCAGCATCGTGGTCCCGGTTACAAGCACTAGGCGCCCAAACCCAATTCATGTGGAGTTGGGCGAGGGAGTAGGTGGACTTCGCAACACGAGCTATGCGCTACCCGAGATGGTGCGGGCAATCAGCCAAGACCGCCTTGCGAAGCGCTGGGGAGTACTGGACAGGAACGAGCTTGTTCAGATCATCCGGCGCGTCAGGACCTTGACGCGTGCTGC
>JAPLCH010000114.1 GCA_026392325.1 Solirubrobacterales bacterium
ATGTCCCTGAGCAGCGTTTGGTCGGGCGCGCTCCATTCGGTCAGATCACCCTGGAAAAAGGCCACAAACTTCTTCGCGGCAGCAACGGCGGCCGCCTCATCCTCAACCAGCAGATCCACTACTCCGGCTGGCGCAAGGTCGGCTACCGGCCCTACCTCTTCAGGTGTGTACGTTCCAAGCCCCCCGCCTTCGATCATCGCGGGGCCACCCATTCCCAAGGTTGCTTCTGGCGTGGCGATTACAACATCGCAGCAGCCGAGCAGGGCAGCGTTGCCAGCGAAACATCTGCCGGAGACGATCCCAACGCGTGGCACGAGACCGGAGAGTCGGGCGAAGTTTCGGAAGGTTGGGACCACAAGGTGGAAGAGCTCAGACTGGTCGGTGTCTCCAGGCCTTCCCCCTCCGCCTTCAGCAAAAAGGATGATTGGAACCTGTTGACGCTCAGCGAGTTCGATCACGCGGTCGGTCTTGCGATGGTTCCTGACGCCCTGGGTTCCGGCGAGGACCGTGTAGTCGTAGGAAAGAACTGCACACTTGGCCTCGCGGCCGTCAAACTTTTCGCCGTTTACAGATCCGAAACCACAGACCATTCCATCGGCCGGGGTTCTTTCGAGCAGCTCTTCAACTGGACGTCTGAGTCGCTGGGCTGCGATAGCGAGGCCGCCGTACTCGCTGAACGAGTCTCCGTCACAGAGGTCAGCAATGTTCTCTCTTGCGGTCCTGCGTCCCAAGGCTCGACGCTTGGCTACTGCTTCTGGCCTTGCCTCGTCCTGAAGCATTGCCCTTCTACGAAGGACCTCTGCGAGCGTTGTGTCGCCCTCAATCTCATCAGCAACGGGACCGGCATCCGATGTGCTCTGGGTCTCCTCGGCAGCAGGCTCAATGTGGAAAAGCAACTGCCCTTCCTCAACCTGATCGCCCTTCGCGACGCTCAACCCCCGCACAAGTCCGGAGGAGGGAGCGGTTACATCGTGGTGCATCTTCATGGCCTCAAGGAGGACCACAAGTGATCCTTCGCGCACGAACGTCCCGTCAGCAGCGGCAACGTCCTCAACCATCCCCGTCAGGGGCGAGTGGCAAACACCTTCCATTCCCTGCACTACACAGCAAACGTGACAGTTGGCGCTGTTTTGCGATTGACCACCCGAACGCCCGTGCCATGACTAGGGTTTCCAACCATGAATACATCGGAGAGCAGCAAGACGAAGGGCAAGTGGATTCCCGTAATCGTGCTGGCGATTGCGCAATTCATCATGGTGCTCGACACGACAGTCATGAATGTCTCGATCAGCGCTGTGGTCGAAGACCTCAACACGACGATCTCCGGGGTGCAACTCGCGATCACCTCATACGCACTGGTGATGGGCGCGTTCATGATGACCGGCGGACGGCTAGGCGACATTCTGGGCCGGCGCAAAGCCTTCGCCATCGGTCTGATGATCTACGGCACGGGATCACTGATCACCGCCCTCTCACCGAACCTCCCCGTACTCCTCCTTGGCTGGTCTCTGGTTGAAGGCCTTGGCGCGACCCTCGTCATGCCCGCCATCATGGCCCTGACGGCTGCCATGTACACGGGCAAAGACAGAGCAGTTGCTTACGGACTGCTTGGCGGCATCGCAGGGGCAGGGGCAGCGGCAGGACCGCTGATCGGCGGATACGTGACCACCACATTTTCTTGGCGGTACGTTTTCGCTGCGGAAACCGTGATTGTGATTGGGCTTCTCGCCGTTGGCCTGCGCAAGCTGGTCAATGAGAAGCCAGCTGGAGGGAGGCTTTCCGCAGTTGACATCGTCCTTACCGCATCGGGAATGTCAGCGATCGTGCTCGGGATACTCAAGGCCAGCACGTGGGGATTCGTTACCCCAACCAACCCTCCTGTGATCAGCGGCCACACCATCACGCCGCTTGGCCTCTCTCCCACGCCGTTTGTCGTTGGGCTTGGCATTGCAATTCTTGCCCTCTACTTGCGCAGGGCGCGCAGGATTGAGGAAGGCGGAGGCGAGTCTCTGCTTCGTCCATCGCTGCTGCGCATTGAACAGTTGCGATCGGGCCTGACAATGCTTGGGGCGACTCAGCTTGTGCTCGGCGGAATGTTCTTCATTCTGCCCGTGTTCCTTCAGGTGACCCTCAACAAGAACGCTCTGGACACTGGCATCGCGATCCTTCCGCTCTCACTGGCAATGATCGTGGCTGCGTTGGCCGGCCCGAGGATCGCGACAAAGCACTCTCCAAGACTGACAGTTCGATTGGGCCTTGTTGTCCTCTCAGCTGGACTGATGACTCTTGTCGGCAAGATCACGTCTGACTTTGAGTCAGCGCCATTCGCCGTTGGCATGGCAATCGCAGGAGCGGGCCTTGGGCTGATCATGAGCCAGCTTGGGAATGTGATCATGAGCTCAGTTGACGAAAAGTCAACTGGCGAAGCAGGTGGCCTCCAGGGGACAGCCCAGAACCTGGGCATGGCATTGGGCACCGCGCTGATCGGAGGGATCCTGCTCTCAAGCCTGACAACTGGATTCCAAAATCAGGTCGCAGCAGACCCTTCACTCCCCCAGAGCGTGAAGGTCATGGCTCAGGAGAACACCAAGGCTGGAGTACAGGTGGTCTCTCAGCAGGAGGCAGTCCAGGCAGCAGAGCAGGCAGGCCTGCCGCCAAACCAGGTTGAGACGGTCTCCGCCCACTACATGGATGCTCAGGTTGATGGACTCCGCCTCTCGCTTGCAGTTGTCGCAATACTCGCCCTCCTTTCACTGCTGTTGACGCGCGGTCTTCCCTCTCGACCAGCTGGGGAGATCAATGTTGCCCGGGTTGAACCCGCATTGGAATAAGCAGACGGAGTCGGATCCAGCCGAATGGCCTCGACATATTCCTCTGGCAAATGAGGAACCTCAACATGGGGCTCGAGGAATCTGGCATTCTGTGACACATGACACTCAAAAACACATTGGCCTTGACCATCTGCCTGCTCGCAACGGCCTCACTTTTCGGAACGGGCACAGCGTCGGCGACAACCAAGTGCAATGGGTACTCAAAGCTCTGCTCCCGCACGCTTGACAAGGTTGTTCTCCCAGGAAGTCACAACTCCATGTCAAGCAAGGAGTTCGGGTTCGGAATTCCAAACCATCAGTTCGGCATTCCCCACCAGCTCACCAAGGGTATTCGGGCCATGCTGATTGACACCCACTACGGCAAGCCAAGGACGATCATGTTCCTCGGCAAGCCGACAACCGTGGTTGATGACGTGACGGAAGGAACTACTGGGCGACTGCCTTACCTTTGCCACGTCTCATGCCTCTCGGGCGCCATTCCACTTTCCACGGGCCTCAAGACCATCGCTGACTTCCTCAAGACGCACACGAGCGAGGTCATGGTCTTCGTTAACGAGTCGTACATCACGCCGGCGGACTTCTCCGCAGCGGTCACCTCAAGCGGACTTTCCATACCCAACGCTGTCGAAGATGATCAGCACGAATGGACGGGTTGTCATGTTCTCTGAGGGGGCCACCGGCTCAGTCTCTTGGTACCACGAGGGTTATGCGGGCTCACTGCAAGAGACTCCCTACTCATTCCTCACATCCAATCTGTTGACTGCCCCCGGAAGCTTGGCCGCGTCATGTGTGACCAACCGTGGCGGCTCAACCGGAAAGCTTTTCCTGATGAACCACTTCATCACCCCGGCGCTGACCGCCTCATATGCGGCCGATCTCCTGACAACGGCTGCTGCCGTCAATGGGAAGGCAACGATTGTGGCCCGCGCGAATGCGTGCAAGACGGCCCGGGGCAAGTACCCGAACATCATCGCCATTGACCAGACCCAGCTGGGTGATGTCATCGGCGCAGCTAAGACACTCAACGGCGTCTAGCAACCGGCCGGAAGGCAAAACCTTCTGAAGTGCCAACACCCTTCGCGCAAGCGGAGGGTGTTTTCTTTTGGGCAGATCCCGGGCGCCTTAGAAGCGTCTTACCTGCGACCGCCACTGTAGGTCCTGTAAACGAAACGCAACCAACAGGATTCACAAGAAAGAGGCGATTGGAAGATGGGCTACACA
>JAPLCH010000031.1 GCA_026392325.1 Solirubrobacterales bacterium
GCTGCTCAGCCCCGCCTTGAAGGAGCCACAGACTCGATTCTGGCGACAGGCTTGGGAATCTGGTGGATTGCTGTCGGCTTTGCCCACGCCGTGCTCCTGCGTGACCTTGCTCACGGGGGAGGCATTGTTATTGACGCCCTGATCGCCACCTTTGCCGGCGATACTGGATCCTATTTCGGGGGCCGGGCTTTTGGGACCAAGCCACTTGCACCCCGGATCAGCCCGCGCAAGACAGTGGAAGGGCTGCTTGCCGGCGTGGCCGCAGCTGTCGCCGCAACCCTTGTGGCCAGCTTTTACCAGGACTGGCTTCCGTTGGAAGTCGCACTCCTGATTGGAGTCACGGTCGCCGTGCTGGCGCCAATGGGAGACTTGTTTGCGAGTTTGCTGAAGCGTGAGGCGGGTGCCAAGGCTGCGGCTACAACGCTTGGGCCACACGGTGGCGCACTGGACCGCCTCGATGGCGTTCTCTTCTCCATTGTTGGGGTCTACTGGCTCTGGTATCTCCTCGGGTGACGGACAAAGCACGAGCGTCTGCCAGCATGGGGTCATGAAGCGACTGGTAATTGCCGGAGTAACCGGCTCAATTGGCTCTCAGGCACTGGAGATTCTCCATGGGCATGAGGAAATCGAGATTGTCGGGGTTGCGGCAGGGTCCAACGGGGCCGGACTGCTCGAAGCCATGGCCCAGACTGGGGCGTCAGCCGGAGCCCTCAACCTCCAGGGTGACATCGACCTCGATGGATTTGACATAGAGGTTGGGGACGATGCGGCGGCTCGGCTTATCCGGGAAGTCCAGCCGGACCTTGTTCTTAACGCTGTTGTCGGCTTTGCGGGTCTTGCCGTCACGCAGGCCGCGCTTGAGAGCGGGGCCGATCTTGCCCTCGCGAATAAGGAGTCCCTCGTCGCTGGGGGCAACCTTGTGATGGATCTGGCCGCCCGGCAAGGTCTTGCAATCACCCCTGTTGACTCTGAGCACGCCGCGCTGGCCCAGCTCCTTTCAGGAGTAGAGGCCAATGATGTAGAGCGTCTAGTCCTCACAGCCTCCGGCGGACCCTTTCGCGGTCGCACTGCAGAGGAACTGGCGTCTGTGACTGTAAGCGAGGCTCTTGCGCATCCAACTTGGAACATGGGTGGGAAGATCTCCATTGACTCCGCCACGTTGATGAACAAGGGGTTGGAGTTGATTGAGGCTCATCATTTGTTCGCGGTGCCCTACGATCAGCTGGGTGTTGTGGTCCACCCGGAATCTCTGGTTCATGCGGTCATCGAGTTGGTGGATGGCATGCAGTTGGCCCATCTTGGGGTTGCCGACATGAGGGCCCCAATTGCGTGGGCAGTCGACGGTGGGAATCGGCGGAGGCTCGACATACCCCGACTGGACCTCGCCTCAGCTGGCTCCCTTACTTTTGAAGAGCCTGACATCAAAGCGTTTCCAGCCCTTGCCATAGCGATTGAGGCAGGAAGGGCTGGGGGTGGCGCGCCAGCTGTCCTCAATGCCGCCAATGAGGTGGCTGTTGAAGCCTTCCTTTCTGGGGGGATTCCGTTCACTCGCATTCCTGAAGTGGTGGCCCTGACCCTTGACGTTCTCGGAAGTGAAGTCCCGGAGTCGTTCGAAGAGTTGACTGCCTTGGATACGTCGGCAAGGTCTCAGGCCCGAAGCTTTATTGAGGCTGCTGCATGAGTTGGCTGCTGACCATATTTGGGATAGCCGCGTTGATCGTGATCCACGAGGGAGGCCACGCACTAGCTGCCAAGGCGATGGGAATGCGCGTCGAAAGATTCGCCCTGTTCTTTCCGCCGATCATCTGGTCACGAAAGTTTGGAAGCACCGACATAGCACTTGGCTCAATCCCGCTCGGTGGCTATGTGAAAATAACCGGGCAGAACACGGCGGAGGAGGTTTCCCTTGAGGACAGTGAGGTGTCCTACGCGAATAAGCCCATTTGGAAGAGGGCAGTAGTGATTGCCGCGGGCCCCGCAGCGAATCTCTTGACATGCCTCGTGTTGGTGACCGCACTTCTTGCGCTGGATGGCAAGCAGTCTGTGACAACGGCGATCTCAGCCGCACCGATTGCTGCCCCTGCCGCGGGGATTCTTCAACGTGGAGACCGGGTCATTTCAGTGGACGGAGTTGGGGGGAGCCCGGAGGCGCTTGTGCGCCAGA
>JAPLCH010000187.1 GCA_026392325.1 Solirubrobacterales bacterium
CCAGTCCGGCATGTTGAGCGTGCCAAGCGGCCGCAATGCGCTACTCGGGTTTCTTGAGCCGTTAGTTCATCAGGTGGAACGACCAACCGCAGGTCGGCTATTTCATCCCAAAGTTTGGCTGGCATCATTTATCAAAGATGGCGAAGAACGTCGCTTTCGTCTGCTTTGCGGGTCGCGCAACCTCACATCCGATCGGGCCTGGGACGCTGTGATCGGCCTAGATGGGGTGCAAGGCTCCACTACCCATGTGCTCAACAGTCCACTTGCAGAGTTTGTTGCCTCGCTTCCCGGACGTGTTCCAAACGGTGTTCCTATTGAGCGCTCTGCTGCAATTTCAGACCTTGCGCAAGCAGTCCGCTCTGCTACTTGGACAGCGCCGAGCGGAGTCACGACTGGCGAGAACCAGGATGAGTGGTTGAAGTTTCATTGGCTTGAAAAAGGCCGTCCGGTACGGGCCGATTTATCCGGTGCTAACAGGCGTTTACTCATCTCGCCTTTCCTCAACGAGGAGGGCATTTTAACCGTTTGGCCCGATGGTGCCTGCACCGTGATTTCACGTCCCGCATCATTTGCAGAGCTCGGACGAGAGTATCTAGACAAGCTCCGATATGAGTGGGGTGCAAAGCTATTTTAGCTCAATGATGCTGCTGCAATCCCTGATGAGGACGACGAGGACGTTGGCCTGCGGTGGTCTCTTCGCGGCCTGCATGCAAAGGTGATCATCCTTGAACGTAACCGACGTGCGCATGTGATGATCGGTTCGGCAAACGCAACGGATGCAGCCTGGTCGGGAAATACCGAATTCATGGTGGAGGTTATTGGCTCCGTAAAGGAGCTTGGTATCAACGCTGCCCTCGCTCAAACTGAGGGGGGTCTTCGCAGCATCCTGTATGAGTACAGCGACATCGATGACATCACCCCAGATGAGCCCAAGCTCCAAGAGCAACTCGAGTGGGCACTCGTTGACCTTGCAGCCCAGGCCTTTACAACTGAGGCCACTCCCGATGGAGACAGTTGGCAGCAACTCGTGCGCGGAACCGAGCCTGTCTTGGACTCATTCGTCGGCGACGCCAAGCTCACGGTTCGGTTGCTCAGCGGCTCCACGGCCCACTCCCCTAATCCAGGGGACGCAATCCAAGAAATCTGGAAAGGCCTATCTGCCGAGGATCTGACGCCATTTGTTGTCCTCGAACTCACCGCCGGTTCTGTCGCAAGCCCCGTCCGAGCAACTTGTGTAGTCATGGCAACCCTTTCCGGTGGACCCGAAGACCGTATCGACCGCCTCATCGCAAAACAGGTTGGATCCCCCGAGGCGTTCCTCCGCTTTTTGATGCTGCTGCTTCAACTTGGCAAAGGTGACCTGTTCGATCCGGGCTCGATACTGCCAGGCCAAAACCCTTCCACTTTCGGCGCTTTCGGTATTGGTTCTGCGGGGGTACTTGAGTCTCTCGTGACTGCCCTTGCTGATCAACCACAATCGATCGACGAGATAGACCGCCTTGTCACCCGGTTGTCTGCCACGGCAGAAGGCAAGAATCACCTGCCACCCGGATGGGATGCGATGTGGTCCCAAGTTCTTATCGCTCGTGAAACACTTCGGAGTTCACAGTGACGTTGACAGAAACAGAATTCTCAAAGCTCACCGACTTTCAACGCAACACAGCTCGCTACGTCCTTGACCGTTTCAACGGCTCCAACCCAACCTCGCGGTTTTTGGTCGCTGACGAGGTTGGGATGGGCAAAACCCTTGTTGCTCGTGGCGTGATTGCGGGGACCATCGATAGCCTTGAGCGCCCAAGTAGTGACGTTGACCGCATCGATGTGCTCTACATCTGCTCGAACGCGAACATCGCGCGCCAGAACATCTCAAAGCTCGATGTGCTCGGCGAGGGCACCCGGCCGATGTCTACACGCATCACGCTGCTAGCAACGCAGCTCGCCGAGCTGAACAAACCGCGCAAAGACAAACGCAAAATCGTCAACCTGATTGCGTTTACTCCGGGAACATCGTTCCAAAAAGGCAGCTCCGGAGGTCTGGTGAGGGAACGGGCTTTGCTTGTCTATCTCACTCAGCGGCTTTGGCATGGCGAACCGCACCGCAGAACGCTCAAGCGTCTACTCATGGGCGATGTCGGCGAGGACCGCTGGATACGCGAACTCAACCGCATCTTCGATCCAACCTCACCACCAGACAAAGGAATCGAAAAGCTCTACATTGAGCAACTTCGAAACTCGGGAGTTGACGCACGTCTCCGCAAACTTGTCGATCAAGCTATGGGCAAGCCGCTTTCTGTTGATCTCAAAGCCACCCGAAACGAACTCGTCGGACAGATGCGTCACCTGCTGGCACGGGCAAGCGTGACAGCACTCGAGCCCGACCTGATCATCTTGGATGAGTTCCAACGTTTCCGGCATCTGCTCGAGGATTCAGTCGATGGCGAGGAGTCCGAGATTCGCGACCTTGCTCGAGAGCTTTTTGAATACAAGGACGCAAAAGTGCTCCTGCTTTCTGCCACCCCGTACAAGATGTTCACACTCCCCGAGGAGCAGGCTCTGACCGGAGATGACCATTACCGCGATTTCTTGAGCACCGTAAAGTTCTTGGCGCACCCCAACGGCTCTGAGACGGTTGAGAAGCTCGGCGGCGCTCTAGCCCGATTCCGCGAACAGCTCATCGTCGGCGGCGATGCCACTGCTGATCGCGATCAAGCCCAGACCCTGCTGAGGACGGTCATGTCGCGCACAGAGCGTCCCTCCCTGGATAATTCTGACCTCCTGAAGGAACGCGTCGGCGAGGTTGAAGCTCCGACTGCGAGTGACCTTTTGGCTTTCGTAAAGATGAAGCGGTTGGCACAGCTGGTGGGCGGCGAAATCTCAGTTGACTACTGGAAGTCAGCGCCCTACTTCCTCAGCTTTATGGATGGGTATCAGCTGTCACGCAAGGTTCGCGCTCAAGCCGACGACCCTCAGGTACAAGCTCTGGTCAAGGCTGCACCACGAGTGCGTCGCGCTGATATTCCCGGCGAAAAGAGCAAAGGCAATAGCCTGTTGCGAAAGGGGAAACGAATCGAGCCGGGCAACTCGCGGTTACGCGCACTGGAATCCGAGGTGATCGGAGCCGATCTTCACAGCCTGTTGTGGATGCCTCCATCTATGCCGTATTACCGCTCAACCGGAGTCTTCGCCAAGGTGGATTCAGTCACTGCGACCAAGCGTCTGATTTTCTCTAGCTGGGCTGCCGCACCATCTTCAATCGCGGCACTACTCAGCCATGAGGCTCTACGCCAGCTCACACCGACTACGGGCGCAGTCACATCGCAGCGCCTCGTTTATCAGGTCAATAAGGCGGAAGGCGACCGGCCAGAACGCATGTCAACACTGCTACTGACGGTGCCGCAACTCGGTCTGGCCAAGCTTTGCGATCCACTCCAGTTAGCCAAGCAATCACCAGCGATCATCCTTGATGCTGCTCAGATTCTGAGCGAACTCGAACCCGTCTTGGCAAGCATGCTTGGGGATTCGCCTGCAGCAGTTCTGGGGCGCGCTCCCGAAACCTGGTACTGGCATGCGCCATTAACTTGGGAAGACGGTATCGAGTCCTACAGCGCCCTTCGTCCTGTGCTTCGGGGGGCCGCCGACACCGCATCCGCAGGA